>NZ_NOXY01000003.1:0-279928 GCF_002258735.1 Rhodococcus sp. WWJCD1 | reverse complement strand
GGCCTCCCACATCTGTGGCTCTACCGGCCAGGACCCACTCCTGTCGGCAACCCACGCTTACATGCGGAGAGGCCCCAGCCAAGACCTCCATACCGTCTATCGCACGGCGCTCGAGCCGGTCAGCGCCTGCCCGATCACCAGCTGATGGACCTCGGACGTGCCCTCGTAGGTGAGCACGGACTCGAGGTTGTTGGCATGCCGAAGCACCGGGTACTCCAGCGTGATTCCGTTGGCCCCCAGGATCGTTCGGCATTCTCGAGCAATCTTTATGGCCTCACGCACGTTGTTGAGCTTGCCCAGGGACACCCGCTCGCCCGGCAGCTGACCCTTGTCCTTGAGTCGCCCCAGGTGCAGTGCGAGTAGCTGTCCTTTACCGAGTTCGAGGGCCATGTTCGCGAGCTTGGCCTGGGTGATCTGATACCCGGCGAGGGGCTTGTCGAATACCGCGCGGGTCTTCGAGTACTCGATGGCCGATTCGATGCAGTCCCGAGCTGCGCCCATCGCGCCGAAGACGATGCCGAAGCGGGCCTCGTTGAGGCAGCTCAACGGTCCGCTCAGGCCGCGGGCCTCGGGCAGCATCGCGTCGGCGGGCAGTCGTACGTCGTCGAAAACCAACTCACCGGTGATCGAGGCACGCAGCGAGAGCTTCTTCTTGACCGTGTTCGCGGTGAATCCCGGCGTGTCGGTCGGTACGACGAAACCACGGATCTTGTCGTCGGTCTGCGCCCAGACGACGGCGACGTCGGCGACCGGCCCGTTGGTGATCCACATCTTGCTGCCGTTGAGGATCCAGTCGTCACCGTCGCGCTTGGCGCGGGTGAGCATGCCGCCGGGGTTCGATCCGAAATCGGCTTCGGTGAGACCGAAACAGCCGATCAGTGAACCCTCGGCCATTCCCGGGAGCCACTGTTGCTTCTGCTCCTCGGAGCCGTACTTCCAGATCGCGAACATCGCCAGCGAGCCCTGCACCGAAACCAGCGAACGGATGCCGGAGTCGATGGCTTCGAGTTCGAGGCAGGCCAGGCCGTATGCCGTCGCGGACGTTCCGGCGCAGCCGTAGCCCTCGAGGTGCATGCCGAGCAGGCCGAGCGAGCCCAGTTCCTTGGCGAGTTCTCGCGCCGGCACCGTGCCCTCGTCGAACCAGTCGGCGATGTGCGGACGGATGCGCTCGTTGCCGAACTTGCGGACGGTGTCCCGGATCTGGCGTTCCTCGTCGTCGAGGAGTGAATCGATCGCGAACAGTTCGTCGACGCTCTGGGAGTTGGCCACGGTGCCTCTTTCCGCTGGGGGTTGTCTTCGCAGGTTACCCACGCCCCCGCCGGGCGACGCAGGCCGATTAGGGTGGAGGCCATGAGTGAGCAGCGCAGCAAGGCAGACAACACCTCCTGGCAGGGCTTTTCCACCAAGGCGGTCCACGCCGGCTACGAGCCGGATCCGCTGACCGGCGCAGTGAACGTGCCGATCTATGCCAGCTCCACCTTCGCCCAGGACGGCGTCGGCGGTATGCGCAGCGGATTCGAGTACGCGCGTACCGGCAACCCGACGCGTCGGCCGCTCGAAGCCAATCTCGCGGCCATCGAGTCCGGCACCTACGGTCGGGCGTTCTCCTCGGGCATGGCGGCGACGGACTGCCTGCTGCGTTCGGCGCTGCGTCCCGGTGACCATCTCGTCATCCCCAACGACGCCTACGGCGGCACGTACCGATTGATCGACAAGGTGTTCACCCAGTGGGGCATCGAGTACTCGGTGGCCGCGGTGTCGGACGTCGACGAGGTGCGCGCGGCGATGCGCCCGAACACCAAGCTCGTCTGGGTGGAGACGCCCACCAACCCGTTGCTCAACGTCGGCGATATCGAGGCGCTGTCGGGCGTCGCACACGAGGGTGGGGCCAAGCTCGTCGTCGACAACACCTTCGCGTCGCCGTACCTGCAGCAGCCTCTGAGTCTCGGTGCCGACGTGGTGCTGCACTCGACCACCAAGTACATCGGCGGACACTCCGATGTCGTCGGTGGCGCGTTGGTGACCGACAGCGAAGAACTCGATACGGCGTTCGCGTTCCTGCAGAACGGAGCGGGCGGAGTTCCGGGGCCGTTCGACGCGTTCCTGACCTTGCGCGGCATCAAGACCCTTGCGCTGCGGATGGAACGGCACAGCGACAATGCCGAGAAGATCGTCGAATTCCTCGACGGGCACCCGGCCATCTCGCAGGTGATCTACCCCGGACTCGAATCGCATCCGTCTCACGCGGTCGCCGCGAAGCAGATGCGACGCTTCGGCGGCATGGTCTCGGTTCGCTTGGCCGGCGGCAAGCAGGCGGCACTCGACTTCTGCGCCAAGACCGAAATCTTCACTCTCGCCGAGTCTCTCGGTGGCGTCGAATCGTTGATCGAACATCCCGGTGCCATGACCCACGCGTCGACTGCCGGTTCGTTGCTCGAAGTTCCCGACGACCTGGTTCGGCTGTCGGTCGGTATCGAGGACGGCGCCGATCTGGTCGGTGACGTCGAGCAAGCGCTGGCATGATCGTCGCACTGATCGACTCGGGCCTGGGAATGGTCCCGACGGCTGCGCGGCTGCGTAGCCTACGTCCCGAGCTCGATCTGGTGCTGATGATGGACCCCGACAACGCTCCGTGGGGCCCCAAGCCGGACCGGTGGGTCATCGACCGGGTGGTCGGTACCGCGCAGCATGCCGTCGACCTCGGTGCCGAGGTGGTGGTGCTCCCGTGCAATACCGCCAGTGTGACGGCGCTGAGCCACGTGCGGGCCGCGCTGGGCGATTCCGTGCCGGTGGTGGGGACCGTACCGGCGATCAAACCTGCTGCGGCGGTGAGTGATCGGATTGCGATCTGGGCGACGGCAGCGACGACGGCAAGTGCATATCAAGCGCGCTTGATCGAGGATTTCGCGTCGCATCGGACGGTGACGAGTGTGGCCTGCCATGGTCTTGCCGATGCGATCGACCGAGGAGACGCGACTTGCATCAGCGCAGCGATCACCGCTGCAGTCGCGTCCACTCCCGACGACGTCGAGTCCATCGTGATGGGGTGCACGCACTACCCGTTGGTTCTCGACGAGATCGTGGCGAAGCTGCCCACCCGGGTGACGATGTTCGACAGCGCCGAGGCCGTTGCCAACCAGACGGTTCGACGCGTCGACGAGGTCGGATCGGCTGTTTCCGGAACCGGTCGCGTATCGGTGTGGCTCAGTGGAGTCGAGGGCGAACTGCCTGCGAGCGCGCAGCGTTACCGTGAGGGACAGCTGCTGCTCGACAGCGCAGGAGTGCACCGATTCTGAGTCGTCGGGAATGTAAGACCTACCTACGCGTTGTCCTTCACTGAGGTAACGGTCGCTGCAGTGGAGGGACAACACATGGTCGACGTGGACGTGCGGAGTAGCACCGGAAGGACTGCGGTACGGATGCCGCACCGGTACGCCTTCTGGGTGGTCGGTGTCGCCTTCATCGTGCTGATGGCGTCCTCGGCAGCACCGTCCCCGTTGTATCCGGTCTACCAGCAGTCCTGGGGATTCAGCGCGATCACGCTCACGGTCATCTTCGCCGTCTATGCACTTGCTCTGCTGTTCACGTTGCTCACCGTCGGTAGTCTGTCGGACCACATCGGGCGCAAGCCGATTCTGATCGCGTCGCTGCTGTTGCTGATCGTCAGCCTGTTGCTGTTCATCGTCGCCGACAGTGTGCCGCTCCTCATCGCGGCTCGCGTCGTGCAGGGAATTGCTGCAGGCGCGGCCACGGGTGCCATGAGCGCAGCGGTCATCGATCTGCAGCCGAACGTATCCACCGGGCCGTTGCTCAACAGCATCGCGCCCTCCCTCGGGTTGGCGGGCGGGGCACTCGGTGCCGGGTTGCTGGTGCAGTTGGCACCGGCACCGGAGATCCTCGTGTTCGCTCTGTTGGTCGGCGCGGCGCTCGTCCTCGCGGTGGCGCTGCTGTTCGTGCCTGAGACGTCGGCGATGCGCGGCTTCGATTCCCGACGCCACCTCGCGTCGACACTGCTGCCGCGAGCGTCGATTCCGAAGTCCGTACGGGCACCGTTTCTTCTCATAGCGCCGGCTCTGTTCGCCACCTGGTCACTGGGCGGGTTTCACCTTTCGCTCGGTCCGTCGATCATCGGCAGTGTCTTCGGTGTCGACAACCACATCGTGGGCGGGTTGGAGATCTTCGCACTGTTCGGTTCCGGTTCGATAGCAGCTGCCGTGGTGCGCAACGGATTTCCTCGCAGGGTGATGATGATCGGCGCTTCTGTGCTCGCAATCGGTGTGGCGCTCACCTTGGTATCGGTCGAGATCGGCTCGATCGGGCTGTATTTCGTCAGTGCTGTCATCGCCGGGTCGGGCTGGGGAGCAACTTTTCTCGGCGCGATGCGCACGCTCGGTGCGCTTGTCCCCGCAGCCGAGAGAGGCGGAGTGTTCGCCACGACTTTTGTCATCAGCTACCTCGCGTTCAGCGTGCCCGCAGTGGTCGCCGGGCTGGCGGTGCACCGCCTCGGTCTGAGCACGACGGTGGAACTGTACGGAGGATTCGTCATCGCGCTCGCGCTCATCTCGGTTCTCGGATTCTCGGTGGCTCGACGTCGAGATCGCTAGTGCAGCAATCTCGGTCGAGTGGCCCCTACCGAGGATGAGCGAGGAGCCCTGCCCGATCGGGTAGTTCGGTGCGTCGTTGGCAGAGTTCACCCGGCTGGGTGTTCCCATCGCGGTGCCGGGCAGTGGAGTGTGGTCACCAGTGAGACGCCGATCACAGAGGAAGGCGTCTTCGACTCACACTCACCGAGGAGACACCGATGGTTATCGAGCTCAATCAGATCTGGGAATTCCCCATCAAGGAGTTTCACCCGCTGCCGCGCGCCAAGCTGGGAGTCGGTGCCCACGACATGATCGGTGTCGAGGCCAAGGAACTCGGGTTCAAGCGCTCGCTGCTCGTCACGACCGGTCTGCGCGGATCGGGCATCATCGAGGAACTGATCGGCAAGATCGAGTACCAGGGCGTCGAGGTGGTCCTCTACGACAAGGTCGAGTCGAACCCCAAGGACTACAACGTCATGGACGGCGCCGCGCTCTACCAGAAGGAGAAGTGCGACAGCGTCATCTCCGTCGGTGGTGGCTCGAGCCACGACGCAGCCAAGGGCATCCGCGTCGTCGTCGCGCACGACGGCCGCAACATCAACGAGTTCGAGGGATTCTCCAAGTCCACCAACAAGCAGAACCCGCCGCACATCGCCGTATCGACCACTGCCGGAACGGGTTCGGAGACGTCCTGGGCCTACGTCATCACCGACACCTCGGACATGGAGAAGCCGCACAAGTGGCTCGCCTTCGACGAGGCGTCGACACCGACTCTGGCACTGGACGATCCGCTGCTCTACTACACCTGCCCCCAGCAGTGGACCGCGTTCTGCGGCTTCGACGTTCTCGCACACGGTGCCGAGCCGTACGTCTCGCGTCTCGATTTCGCACCGTCGTTGGGTAACGCGATCTACTCGATCGGCTTGGTGTCCAAGCACCTCCGCGAGGCCGTGTACGACCCGGGCAATCTGAAGGCTCGCGAGGGCATGATGAATGCCCAGTACATCGCCACGCAGGCATTCAACTCCGGCGGACTCGGTGTCATTCACTCGATCTCGCACGCGATCAGTGCGTTCTACGACAGCGCTCACGGCCTGAACAACGCCATCGCGCTGCCGCGCGTGTGGGAGTACAACCTGCCCTCACGCTACGAGCGCTATGCGGAGATCGCCGTGGCCATGGGCGTCGACACCAAGAACATGACCACCGTTCAGGCCGCCGACGCTGCCGTCGAAGCCGCCATCCGCCTCGCCAAGGACGTCGGCATTCCCGACAACTTCGGATCGATTCGCTCGGCGACCTACGACAAGAACCGGATGAACACCGGCAAGTACGCCGGCAAGGGCGACGTGATCAAGGGCGACGAGAAGTCGGTTCTGAAGATCTCCGAGCACATCCAGGAAGACTGGTGCACCCCGGGCAACCCGCGTGAGGTCACCGTCGAATCGATGATCCCCGTCGTCTCGCACGCGATCAACGAGTCGTACTAACCGCCATCCATGTGAGCGGAACTTCGTAGCAGGGTGCGAAGTTCCGCTCACATGCGGCGCAGCCGCCTTCCGAAGGGAAACACATGACCTCGCTGTCGACAGTGCGTAGCGACGACACCGGCACCGTTCGATTCACCGACGCCGCCGATCTGCAGCGCGCGCTCGGGGAGCAGGACTACATCGCCGACGACGACCTCGCCACCGTGGTGCATCTGGCGACAGCGCTCGATCGCCCGCTTCTTCTCGAAGGCCCTGCGGGAGTCGGCAAAACGGAGCTGGCGAAATCCCTTGCTGCGGCGAGCGGTCGCAAGCTCGTGCGCCTGCAGTGTTACGAGGGTCTCGACGACAACCGAGCACTGTACGAGTGGGACTACGCCAAGCAACTGCTGCACGTGCAGATGCTGCGCGAACACATCGGCGCGCTCACCCAGCACGTCACCGACATCGACGACGCCTCGAAGATGCTTGCGGCCAAAGACTTCGGCTTGTACTCCGAACCGTTCCTGTCGGTGCGTCCCCTGCTGGAATCGGTGCTGTCCGAGGAGCCGGTGGTTCTGCTCGTCGACGAGGTCGATCGCACCGAGGAGTCCATGGAGGCACTGCTGCTCGAAGTGCTCGCCGAGAAGCAGGTGACCATTCCCGAGGTCGGCACCTTCACCGCACGCAGCGATCCGTGGGTGATATTGACCTCCAACGACACTCGTGAGCTGTCCTCGGCGCTCAAGCGACGCTGCCTGCACTTCCATCTCGATTACCCGACGGCTGCGCGTGAACGAGAGATCGTCACCGCTCGCGCTCCCGAGGTGCCCGCGCACATCGTGGCCGAGATCGTCGATTTGGCAACCGAACTGCGCGAACTACCGCTGCGCAAGAGTCCGTCGATCTCGGAAGTGATCGACGCGGCTCGTATCGCGTCGGTTCTCGGTCATACCGACGAGACCCGCAAGTACCTGCTCGCGGCCCTGGTCAAATATTCGTCGGACATGAAGATCGCGATGGCGGGACCGATCGCGGAGACAACTCACGCACCGACATCGCTTGGGGCGATAGTCAACACGACCGCGACCGCATTTCGTGGGCACGGCGGACGCGACAAGGGTGGCATCGGAATACGACGATGACTGTGCAACAGACATTCTCGGCATCTGTGGTACTCGATGTCCTCGCCGCAGTGTTCGGGCGGACGCTGCGCCGCTACGGTGTCGCTGCGTCGCCGGCCGAGGTCATCGAAGTGCGACGTGTCCTCGGCCTTCTCGGTGCACGTGACCTGACGGCTCTGCGCGCGGCGTTGCGCGCGACGTGTGCGAAGTACGACCATGAACAGCATGGTTTCGATCTCGCGTTCGAGACTTTGTTTCAGGACGCGGCAGAAAGCGTTGTGGACGAGCATCCTTCGTCGGTCGGCGCGCAAGTGGCAGGCGGACTTCCCACGGACCTGGACGTGGGAGCTGACCAGGAGGCGGCGAAGTACGCCGAGTACAACGAGCGAGCCGTCGAGATCGGCGATCTGCTCGACGCTCCCGAAGCAGACAAGGGCTTCAACCCCCACAAGGACGACGACGACATCAGTCTGTCGTCCGAGGATCACGATCTGTCCATCGACACCGACGGCGACATGGGCCGACGGGGCGTCACCTACACAGTTGACCTCGAGCGTTCCGGGTCGACGGCGGCCGGGGAGTTGGCGTCGAGCACGAGTGGAGCCGTTGCAGGACAGCTGAACTGGGAGGATCCGGCCGGAATCCTGGCGTGGTTCGACGCGTACGATCCGAGCAGCGTCTACGGTGACGGCGGCGATTCCGGCGAGCTGAGTGCGGCAATGTTGGATCGGATCACCGATGCCGTCGAGGCATTCGTTGCGGCGCTGGGAGATGTGACCGGGACGATGTCGTCACCGGTGCCGGTCGACGGTGCGGTGCAGGCGATCGGCCGGCATGCCGAGATCGAGCGTGCGAGTCACGAAGTTCTGAAGCACATGCGGGGAACTCCGCGCCCCCGACCACGCGAACATTCACGCGGCCCACTCGACATGCGACGCACCGTCCGTTCCAGTCTGCGTACCGACGGAATTCCCTTCCGTCTGATGACAAAAACACCTGTACCCGACAAGGTGAGACTGCTCGTACTGGCTGATGTTTCGCTCTCGGTGCGGCCGATCACCGCATTCACGCTCAGACTCGCGCAGGCCATGCATTCGCGCGCGCACCGGTGCACGGTGATGGGCTTCGTGGACGCGCCGGTGGACGTGACGACCACCTTGCTCGGTAGCACGGGCGACGGCGCACTGGCTGCCGTACTCGCAGACGCCCGACTGGACCTCGAAGCCAGCAGCGATTACGGCAAGACCTTCGCCGACCTTCTGGACTCGCATGGGGACGTGCTGAACAAGCGCACTGCCGTGATCATCGTGGGGGACGGTCGATGCAACGGACGGCCGTCCGGACTCGACGCGTTGGAGAAAATTCGGTCCAAGGTGCACCGCATCGCATGGATCACCCCCGAAGCCCGCCGTTACTGGGCGCAGGCCGCGTGCTCGATGGAGGACTACGAGCAGATCTGCGACCGGGTGGTGGTCGCGCGGGACGGGGAGCAGTTGACGGCCCACGCGGCCGAACTGGGGCATGCGCTGTCCTGACCTGATCGCACCGGTACCTACCCGATCGGGTAGGTACGAACCTGGCCCGGTGCTGGTGGGATCGCACCCGTCTCGCTCGTAAGGTTGTAACCTGAATCACAGGTCCGGATAGTGTGGACCGAAGACAGCGAGGGTGTGAACGGTGGACCAGGCAGCTACGGCGAACGTCGGCAAGGCGCTGCACGACCTCGATGCGCAGCGCAGCAGGGCCGAGACACCGCGAGTGCTCAAGTTCCATGCGCCCGAGATCGTGTTCGGTCCGGATTCGCTGGGCGAGGTCGCGCACGCGACGCGCCGCCTCGGCGGGGTCCGGCCGATGCTCGTCACGGACTCGGGGTTGATCGACAGCGGCTGGGCAGGGCAGCTGGTCGACCTACTGGTTGCGCAGGGACTCGAGCCACAGGTCTGGAGTGCGCTGACACCCAATCCCAAAGATGTCGAGATCGAGGCCGGGCACGGTTACTACGCAGACTTCGGCTGCGACGTGTTGGTGGCCATCGGCGGCGGGTCGGTCATGGATGCGGCCAAGGGGATTGCCATCCTTGCGGGCAACGGCGGCAGAATCCTGGACTACGAGGGGGTCGATCAGGCCACTCGGCCGATCCCGCCGCTGGTGATGGTGCCGACGACATCCGGCACCGGGGCCGACGTCTCGCAGTTCTGCATCGTCACCGATACCGCACGCTCGACCAAGATCACCATTCTCGGCCGTGCCCTCGTTCCTGACATCACCGTGATCGATCCGATGTTGCTGACCACGATGCCCGAATGGCTCAACGCTGCAACCGGTTTGGATGCCCTGACGCACGGAATCGAGGCATTCGTCTCGCTGGGTCACAACCAGCTCACCGACCACCATGCTCTCCGAGCCATCACCATGGTGATGTCACAGTTGGCTCGCACCATCGACGAGCCAACCGACATGGCGGCGCGCGGGTCCATGGCACAGGCAAGCCTGGAAGCCGGCCTGGCATTCACGAACGCCATCCTCGGCGCCACGCATGCCATGAGCCATCAGGTGGGAGGACTGCTCGACCTCCCGCACGGAGTGATCAACGGGGTGCTGCTACCGCACGTCATCCGCTTCAATGCCGCGGAGGATCCGTTGCCGTACGTGGCCATCGCCACCAGCCTCGGATTGCCCGAGGGCAGGGCCAGGCCGGAGGAGGCCGCCATGGCCGTGGCGGACCGAGTCGACCGCCTCGCGCGTCAGGTCGGTGTTCCTACCGGTCTTGCGGAGATCGGTGTGAGCGAATCCGATCTGGATGTGTTGGCCACCAACGCCTTACGTGATGCCTGCATGTCCACCAATCCGCGCTCGGCCACACACCGCGAAATGGTCGATCTGTTCAGGAGTGCGCTGTGACATCCGGGCCCGATCTGTCTCTGCTCACCGGGCTCCGCTCGGGCAAGAACACGTTCTACCCCCAGTATCGCGGCGCGGCAGAACGTTTGGAACGTGTTGTCTATGCGCTGGAGCTGATCTCACGGGCGCTGGTGCGCACGGTAGACGGTCCGGAAACCCTGGTGTGCGCTGTGGCCGAGGCCGCCCGCGCTCACCTGAGTGCGCGCTGGGTCGTCTTCGCCCTCGCCGACGGCGCGTTCCCCGATGCCGGACCGCGCCGACTGGTACTCGGTCCCGACGCCACACCGTTTCTGGTGGACAACGTCGAGGGACCACCGCTGCCGGACGACGTCGTCGATTGTCTCGAGTCGATCCGGCAGTCGACGTGCGGTGACGGGCTGACCCCTGTGATCTCTGCTCATCATGCCTTCGTGCCGATCGCGTTCGACGGTGGCGTCGTGGGTGCCTTTGCGGCCTGGACCGGTGAGCAGCGGGTGCTGGACGCCACCGATGCCGCGGTATTGAGCATTCTCGCCAGCCAAACTGCTGTGGCCCTGCAGAATTCGGCTCTGTTTCAGAGTCGGCGGCAGTTGCTCGAGCGCACCGAGAGTGCCTATGCCGAGGCGAACCGAACAGCGGCCGATCTCGCAGCCCGCAATGCCGAACTGTTACTGACACAACGGCAGCTGGGTGCCGCGCATCGCCACCAGGTGCTCGACGACGAACGCCACCGCATCGCTCGCGAACTGCACGACAGCGTTACCCAGGCCGTGTTGTCCGCGGGAATGCAGATCGAAGTGTGTCGAAGCGACATCTCGGCCGAAGAGCGCAGTGACAGGCTGGATCTGGCCAAGGATCTGACTCGTCGAGCTGTGGATCAGCTGCGGTCGGCGATCTACGCGCTCAATCACCCGCAGGACGCCGATCGGACGTCGCTTCCCGAAATGCTCGAACAGCTCTCGGTGGTCCACATGCCCGACGAATTGCAGGTCTCGCTGCGCGTGGAGGGAACTCCCGTCGAGCTGAGCAGCGAATGCGAGCACGCATTGCTCCGCATTGCAGGCGAAGCGCTGTTCAACACAGCGGTGCACGCGCATGCCTCGAGAGCAATTCTCCGTTTGACCTATTCGCCCGATCAGGTGCAGCTGTCGATTGCCGACGACGGTGACGGCGATCCGGCCCACTTACGCATGATGCTGCACATGGCCGAATCCACCGACGTCGACGGCCGTCACCGCGGACTGGCGAACATGGCGGCCCGCACCCGCGAACACGGCGGGGTCCTCGAGATCCGCCGAGCCCGAACTGGGGGAGTGCGCGTTGCAGTGCGTATTCCGTTCCAGAACCAATCCGAGAAGGGCGAAACACAGTGAGCGTTCCGACGGTTCGCACGGGCATGGGGCAGGTGGCGGCACCTACGGTGCGCATCGTGCTGGTCGACGACCACGCAATTCTGCGGGACGGGCTGCGCTCGGTACTCGAACGCGAGTCGGATCTGACGATCGTGGGGGAGGCGTCCACCCGGGAGGAGGGGTTGACCGTCGTGGCGCGGGTCGAGCCCGACATCGTGTTGATGGACCTCAAGCTCTCCGCCAGCTCGGACTACGAGGGGCTTGCTCTGTGCGCGCAACTGGCGAAGGCGCACAACGGAATCGGTCTGCTGGTGCTCACGACGTTTCTCGACGACCGACTCGTGGTGGAGGCCGTGCACGCCGGGGCGCGTGGATACGTGGTCAAGGATGTCGACACCACCGAGTTGGTTCGTGCGATCCGCGCAGTCTCGCGCGGTGAGAGCGCCTTCGATTCACGCAGTGCCTCCGCCGTCGTTCGATCACTCAACGGCACACCGAGCAGCATCGAGCGTCTGACCGAGCGTGAGCTCGAAGTGCTCCGGCTGCTCGCGACGGGCCTGTCCAACAACATGATCGGAACCCGACTGTTCATCTCGGCAACGACGGTGAAATTTCACGTCAGCAACATCATGCGCAAGCTCGCGGTGTCCCGGCGAGCCGAGGCGGTGTACGCAGCGAGTAAGCAAGGCTTGATCTGACTGCAGATCCTTCGGGCGCAGAGTGCAAAGTAGACGGCGCTCGGTGTCCTGTCGAGAGCGTCTGGGCGGTGCAGGCTACGGATAAACACACACCAGTGATATCCATGCCGAGGAGTACCCATGACGACTGTTCAGGACGACACGCGCCCACACGACGCTGCTGCTGGCCGCCCCAAGGAGCTCACCGTTCTCGGGGCGTGCGGGCAGGACTGTCCGGATTCGTGCTCGATGGTGGTCACCGTCGAGGACGGCGTGGCGACGAGTGTCAGCGGAAGCAAGACCAACCCGTACACCAACGGTGGCCTGTGTGTGAAGGTGGACAACTACCTGGACAAGGTCTACAGCCCCGAGCGAGTTCTGTACCCGCTCAAGCGATCCGGACCCAAGGGCTCGGGAATGTTCGAGCGGATCTCGTGGGACGAGGCCGTGACTACCATCGCCGAGAAATTCACCTCCATCGCCGAAGAATTCGGACCCGAGGCGATCATGCCGTGCAACTACCTCGGCACCCAGGGGATCACGCAAGGCCTGAACGTGGGGGATGCGTTCTTCAACCGGATGGGGGCGACCGTTGCCGAGCGTACTTATTGCGACGCGGGGTCCTGTACTGCCTACGCAATGACGGTCGGCGACACGGCGGGTGTCGATCCCGAAAGCTTCGTCCACTCCAAGTTCATTCTGATCTGGGCGTCGAACATCATGAGCACCAATCTGCACCTCTGGCCGTACGTCGCCGAGGCCAAGAAGCGCGGTGCCAAGGTGGTGGTGATCGATCCGGTCAAGACCAGAACCGCGAAAGCTGCCAGCTGGTACATCCCCATCCGTCCCGGCACCGACGGCGCGCTCGCCCTGGCGATGATGCACGTCATCATCGACGAGGGTCTGACGGACGCGGATTACATCGAGCGCCACACGATCGGTTTCGACGAGTTGGCGGAGCGGGTGCAGCAGTACACCCCGCAATGGGCGTCCGAGGAGACGGGCATTCCGGTCGAGGACATCTACACCCTGGCGCGGGAATACGCACAGAGTCAGCCGGCCGTGATCCGCATCGGCGTCGCGATCGAGCGGAGCGCCGGTGGTGGACAGAGCGTTCGGGCAATCTCGTGCCTGCCGTCGCTGGTGGGTGCCTGGCGTAAGCCCGGTGGCGGAATTCTCCAGCTACCCCTGTGGGCGTTCCCGGTGAACTGGCCCGAATTCCTGCAGACGGACCTGCAGACACCTGGCACTCGCGTGATCAACCTGTACCAACTCGGCGAAGCACTGACCGGTGGGTTGAACCTGGACACGCCGCTCAAAGGTCTGATGGTCTACAACTCGAACCCGGTGGTGGTGTGTCCCGATCAGAAGCGAATGACCGACGGGCTCGGTCGTGAGGATCTCTTCACCGTCGTCAGTGACCATTTCATCACCGACACAGCCGATTACGCGGACATCATCCTACCTGCCACGACCCAGCTGGAACAGGACGACATCAACTTCTCCTGGGGCCATCTGTTCGTCACGTACAACAATCGATCGATCGAGCCGCTCGGTGAGGCAGTCCCCAACACCGAGTTGTTCCGCCGGTTGGCCGCGGCGATGGGCTTCACCGAGCCGGTGTTCTCCCGCACGGACGAGGAACTGATCGCACTGTCCTACGACTGGAATGCACCTGCAATGGAGGGCATCTCGATCGAGTCGCTCAAACAGCTCGGGTGGCAGCGGCTCAATCTTCCCGGACCTGACGAGTACGCACCGCACGCAGAGGGAAACTTCCGGACCCCGTCCGGGAAAACGGAGTTCCTGTCCTCGGCAGCGGCGGGCGGCAACTTCGTGCTTCCTCTGTTCCGGCAGGGGTCGAACGATCACCAGCCCGGGCAGCCGGTGGATCCGCTCCCGCACTACATCGCGCCACGAGAGTCGTCACGAACCAATCCGGTTCTGGCAGAGAAGTATCCGCTGAACCTGCTCACGCCCAAGTCGCATGCGTACTTGAATTCGAGTTTCGGAAACCTCGACATGCACCGAAAGGTACAGAAGGAACCGACGCTGTTGATCAATCCTGTCGACGGTGAACACCGGGGTATTTGCTCGGGTGATGTGGTGCGGGTCTTCAACGATCGCGGCGAGTTCACCGTTGTTGCCAAGCTGGACAAATCCGTCATGGTAGGCGTCACTGTGTGTGCGATGGGTGCGTGGCGCAAGAACATGCTGTCGCTCTCGACCCCGGCGTCGCTCAATCCGACAGTGTTCGCGGACCTCGGAAACGCTCCGACGTTCTCCGACACCCTCGTCCAGGTCGCAGCGCTCGACGTCTGACAACCCTTACTCCTACGAACACGAGGATTTCGCCATGGCTTACGTCGTTACCGAAGCGTGCATCGACCTGCTCGACAAGGCATGTACCGAAGAATGCCCCGTCGACTGCATCTACGAGGGCGCTCGGATGATGTACATCAATCCCGACGAGTGCGTCGACTGCGGAAAGTGCATGCCCGCCTGCCCCAACGACGCCATCTTCTGGGAACACAAGATTCCGGACGAGCAGAAGCGATTCGTCGATATCGCAGTCGAATTCTGCGAGGACGCCGACGCGTCGGGAGGGGCGGAGGACCTCGGCCCGGTCGGCCACGACCATCAGGCCATCGACGATGTGGCGAAGAGGTGAGTGGTGCAACGGTTTCCGAGTGTGACCTGATCATCGTCGGCGCTGGTCCTGCCGGTCTGTACGGTGCCTACTACGCAGGTTTCCGAGGACTGACGGTCACCGTCATCGACGCCCTACCGCACCCAGGTGGTCAGCTGGCCGCGTTGTATCCGGAGAAGAAGATCTTCGACGTTGCAGGCTTCCCGGCGATCAAGGCACAGCATTTGGTCGCCGCATTGGTGGAGCAAGCAGAGCAGGCGAAGCCGACGTATCTGATGGGACACGTCGCGACCGAGCTCGAAGAATCCGAAAACTGCGTTCGGATCACGACGGACAAGGGTGTCACCGTGGTCGGGAAGGCCGTGCTGGTGGCAGCGGGGATCGGGAAATTCACGCCGAGACCGTTACCGACGGGATCGGAGTTCCACGATCGTGGGCTCCGCTACTTCGTGCCGAGACTGAACGAGCTGGCGGGCGAACACGTGATGATCGTCGGGGGCGGTGATTCGGCAGTGGATTGGGCTCTGAGTTTGGAGCCGATCGCGAAGTCGGTGGTATTGGTACACCGCCGCAACGAGTTTCGGGCTCATGCTCACAGCTTGGGACTGTTGGAGCGGTCGAGTGTCGATGTCCTGACTCCGTACGAAGTCGAGGAGATCGCGGGATCGGGCGCCGTCGAATCGGTGACGATCGTCGACGGTGCCGGAACCGAACGCCGTCGACTGGCAGTATCGAGTGTTGTTGCTGCACTGGGGTTCAAAGCAGCGCTCGGTCCCATCGGGACATGGGGGCTGGACAAACACCAGCGCGATATCGCCGTCGACCGGACGATGCGAACCAGCCGGCGGCGGGTGTTCGCCGTCGGTGATGTTGCCGGGCATCAGGACAAGGTGAAGCTGATCGCGGTCGGGTTCGCCGAGGCAGCGACCGCGGTCAATCACATAGCACCGCTGGTGGACGGTTCGGCACCGATCGTGCCGGGCCATTCGAGCGATTCGATCCACTGAATCGAATCGCTCGTCGGATCAGTACCTCTGTTCTCGGTCGGTCGGGCGCGTCGAACGCGTCACCGCACGTGGGTCGTCCGACCGGGCGCAGACACTGGCTCGGTACTGCCGCGGACTCATCCCGTACTGCTCCCGGAAAGCGCGGCTGAACACGGCGAGGTCCGCGAAGCCCCATCGCCGACTGATCTGCCCAAGGGATCGATCGAGGGTGATGCTGCCGATGATCTCGCGACGACAGCGCTCGAGTCGTTTGGTTCGGATGGTGCGGGCCACCGTCGTGCCGCTCGAGGCGAACACTCGATGCAACTGACGGGTCGATACCAGCATCGCCGACGCGACCGACGTGGGTGAGAGCTCGGTGTCTGCGAGGTGGTCGTCGATGTACCGTTGCGCTGCTCGCACCAGCGCTGCGCCTGGTGAGTCGATGGTCGAGTTCGAGGTGGTGTTGCGGGCGATCACACTGACGAGGTCGCCGACCTCGTCGGCTATGGCCTGCGCTCCGCTGATGTCCAATGACGAGCGCGTCGAACCCAGGTCGTGGAGGAATCGCGCCAGGAGTCCGCTGAATCCGGCAGATCCGTCGAACGCCATCGCCGTCATGTCACTGGATTCGCGTGCATCGAGCCGAAGCATGTGACGCGGCCAGGTGAAGACTTCCAGTTCCCACTGATCGTCGTCGGGGTGGCCGTCGATGATCCAATCGAACGGGCGCGAGGTGTCGTAGATGGCGAAGTCGCCCCGCGTCAGAGTGCATTCGCGGCCGTCCTGCACGACGACTGCCGACCCGCGCCTGATCATCCCGATCTGGACGTACTCGATGCGATCCTGCTCGATCAGCGAGTCGGTACGCGCGATGTGCTGCGTGGTGGATCGGACACTCGAAACCTGAAGGTGCGCAAGGGACATGGACCGAACAGCTCCGGTGAATCTGCTGTCGGCCACGTCCGCGACGTCGAGTGCGACGAAGTGTTCGTTCAACATGTCGCACCAGTCGCCTCGGCTGGTCGTCCGAGTCGGGATCGAGAATCCGGATCGCGACAGCATGGGAACCCCTTGTCGTAGACGCTCACGGCGATGCAGGAGCTTTCTTCGAGGTTAGCGCGCAATGTTTCCGGTTGATGCGCTGTTCGTAACAATGCCGGAAAGTCGGATCACATCTGCATGCGGCAGTCTCTGCAGGTCAACTAACGGTCGCTGGCGGTCAAGTGACGTGCACATGTCTCGACCATCCTGAGGTCGGACGAACGAAAGGGGTGCGCCGTGTGCGAAGTCGACACTGTCCTACACAGGGACGAGAAAACGAACGGCTGCGAATCCCGTGCGGCTGGCGTGCGTGTCGCCGTGACCTCCGACGTGCTGTCGGTCGAGGCCGCGATCGAGTGGGCAACACTGCCGCGGTGCGGAGCGGTGGTCACCTTCACCGGGGTGGTTCGCGAGTACTCGAAGGACATTACGGGTCTGCGTGCAAACGGGGTCGTGGCGATCGACTACCAGTGCTACGAGTCGGTCGCGCATGCACGGCTACTGGAGATTGCGGAGGTAGCCCAACAGCGTTGGCCCGGAATCGGACGTATCGCCCTGCTGCACCGGATCGGATTCGTCGCAGTCGGTGAGGCCAGCGTCCTGGCCTGCGTGTCCTCGGGCCATCGCGTGGACGCATTCCTGGCGGCTCAGTTCTGCATCGACATTCTCAAGGCGTGCGTTCCGGTGTGGAAGCTCGAACAGCGCGCCGCTGCCCAATCCTGGGTGGAGACAGGTGCGCAGATCGAGACTGTCGAACAGGCAGCCTCGCAGTGGTCGCCGCTCACG
Organism: Rhodococcus sp. WWJCD1; assembly: GCF_002258735.1. NCBI lineage: Bacteria > Bacillati > Actinomycetota > Actinomycetes > Mycobacteriales > Nocardiaceae > Rhodococcus > Rhodococcus sp. WWJCD1. Next base: position 262,380 of record NZ_NOXY01000003.1, on the reverse strand, counting down.
TGCGGGGTCGCTTCGTGAGTGACTCCGTGAGTGACGTCGAGGCCGGCACGAGAGACGTTCGGGGGCGACCACTTCGGGATCTACGTATTTCCGTCACCGACCGGTGCAACTTCCGCTGCGTCTACTGCATGCCCCGGGCCGAATTCGGTCCGGACCACGAATTCTTGAACACCGGGAAACTGCTGTCGTTCGACGAGATCGAGAGAGTCGCCCGCGCCGCAGCCACCATCGGCATTCGGAAGGTGCGCCTGACCGGTGGCGAACCTTTACTCCGCGCCGGAATCGTCACGCTCGTCGAACGATTGAGTGCCATCGACGGTATCGATCTGGCGATGACCACCAACGGTTCTCTGCTCGGTGCCCACGCTGCAGCCTTGGCCGACGCGGGTTTGGGGCGCGTGACCGTCAGCCTCGATTCGACGGATCCTGCAACGTTCGCTCGGATGAGTGACACCCGGGTGCCCGTGCAGACCGTGCTCGACGGAATCGATACGGCGGTGCGGGCCGGAATGTCGCCGGTGAAGGTCAATGTCGTGGTGCGTCGCGGTGTCAACGAAGGTTCGATTCTGGCTCTGGCCGAGCGGTTCAGAGGCACCGGCGTCGTGGTGCGCTTCATCGAGTACATGGACGTGGGGGCAACGAATCGGTGGGAGTTGTCCGAGGTCGTCGACGTGAATTCGATAGTGCAGACGATCGGACAGGTCTATCCGCTGGCACCGGTCGACGCGGAGTACGACGGCGAAGTAGCGATTCGGTACCGGTATCTCGACGGTGGCGGCGAGATCGGTGTGATCGGGTCCGTCTCGGAACCGTTCTGTGGATCCTGCACTCGTGCACGGTTGTCCGCGGATGGAAAGGTGTACACCTGTCTGTTCTCCTCCACCGGCACCGACCTACGTGCGTTGCTGCGCTCGGAGGCGTCGCAGGACGACCTCGTCGAACGCCTGTCCACGCTGTGGCTGCGACGCGATGATCGCTATTCGGAACTCCGAGCGGGAACAAACGACGGGCCGGTGCGAGATCGCATCGAAATGTCCTACATCGGTGGATGATCGGAGAGTGGTGATCGTATGGCCGAATTGGCGATGTTCGCTGCGGCACGTCAGATCGCAGGTGAGGCGTCTCGAGAGATTCCTGGATCGACGGTCGGGGAGGTGCTCGACTCCGCCATCGGAAGGTACGGCGCATCCTTTGCGGATGTGCTTGCTGTGTCCAGGATCTGGATCAACGGGCAGTCTCTCGCGCGGGCAGAGGATTCACCGTGCTGCGACACCGATGAAATCGCGGTTCTACCTCCGATCTCCGGAAGATGATGTCGACGGCGGTCGACATCGTTCCTGCCCCTCTCCGAACGGTGGACCAACATCGCTGTGCGATAGGGAAACTGCGAATATCGGCGAAGGCGCGTTCTGTACCGATCGGCGACGCGATGGGCGCGGTGCTGGCCGAGGATGTCGTTGCCGACCGCGCGCTGCCGGCATACGACAATTCGGCAGTCGACGGATTCGCCGTTCGCGCTGCCGATGTCGTCGGTCCGGAATGTCTACCCGTGCGGTTGCTCGTCTCCGCGTGCAGTGTCGCAGGGAGACAGCCGGCACCGCTGTACGTTCGTTCGGGCGAGTCGGTACAGGTCATGACCGGTGCCGTAGTCCCGCTGGGGGCAGACATGGTCGTTCCGGTCGAAGTGACCAGTGGGTTCGTCGAGGCGTTCGGAGTAGAGGAGGTGACGATTCACTCGGTCAACTCCAAGAGCAACGTCCGCAGTCGTGCGTCGGACTTCGAGGTCGGCGACGTTGCCGTCAGGGCCGGCACGGTGGTGACTCCGGCGCAGGTCGGTGTATTGGCTGCCCTGGGCCGCACTCGTGTGCTGGTCGAGTCGGCCCCGGTCGTGGCGGTGCTCTCGACAGGATCCGAGATTCGAGCCGTCGGGACAGAACTCGTGCGGGGCGAATGCCACGACGTCAACTCGGCGATGCTCGTCGCCGATCTGCTTCGGTGCGGTGCCGACGTTCACCTCGAACCGGCCGTTGCCGACGACGTGAACGCGTGTCGGGCGGCACTGGCCCGATGCGCCGCGGTTGCCGACGTCATTGTCACCACCGGTGGGATCAGTGCGGGTACCGAAGAGGTGATTCGGCTCGCACTGCGGGGCCAGGATGTCGAATTCGTTTCGGTAGCAGTCAAACCGGGCAAACCTCAGGCCTGCGGGAAGGTCGAGGGAATACCGATCGTGTGTCTGCCCGGAAATCCGGTCAGTGCGTTGGTCTCGTACGAATTGTTCGTCCGGCCGGTGATCGTGGCGGCATTGCGAAACCCACAGGCAGGCAGGACGATGAGAACGGTCAGGGTGGATGGGGAGACGGTTCCCGCCTCGCCGATACCTCGGGTGATGTTGGGCGTCGTCGACGGTGAAAGCGCCGCGATCGTTCGATCGCACTCGGTCGGTGCGCTCGCCCATGCCAACTGTGTGATCGTAATTCCGCCCTCCGACGGCGGCCTGGGTCCGCCGGGTGAGTACCCCGCCTGGATGCTGGACTCGGTCGCGTCGACGCGGCGAGGTACCTACATCTGAAAACTCGAAGAATCTCTCCGCGACTCTCGCGTCGGTGTGAGGAGAGTGCACGCATTTCGTAACGCAAATGCCTCGGATGGCTTACGCCCTAGGCCTACGGTGGGTGCACTCGAACCTAGCGCGGAGTGCATCATGACGTCGTATTGGACAACCAGTGGACTCGGTCCGGCCGATCAGATGAGCTATTGGGCCGACGTCCTGTGCCAGGCATTCACCCCGCTTGCGCCGTGGCGATCCCGGGACCACGTCGAACACAGTTCGTCACGTTCCGGACTTCCCGGATGGGTGCGCTCCGCGGCGATCGGGGGTGGCAACGCAGCGGAGATCGCCTCCTGCACACAGCGAATCGATCACGGAAAGCGCGAGGTCGCCCGCGCGGACGAGGACGTCGTCTTCGTCAATCTGCAGCTCGACGGACACTGTACGACCACTCAGGACGGGCGGCAGTGCACGGTCTCCCGAGGCGAGTTCGCCATCGTCGACTCGACTCGCCCGTACCGGCTCGAGTTCGTCGAGCCCGGTAACCACGAACTGTGGCGAGTGCTGTCTTTCCGACTGCCGCGCCCTCTGCTGGCAGACGTGGTCGGCCCGTCGGCAGCGACCACTGCGCGGCGTTTTTCGAGCTCGTCGGGTTCTGCTCGCTTGCTCGGCTCGTTGATGGTGGAGACCTGGCGGACCGATTCCTCGCTGCAGACCGCGGAGCGGCAGATGATCGGTGCTGCCCATGTCGATCTGCTGCGCGCAGTACTGGGAGGGACACAACGGGGCACTGGATGCTCGTCGGAGACCGACGAAGCACTTCGGGTCTCCGTAGTTCGGTACATCGACTCCAGGCTTGCATTCGGCCGTGTTCCCGCTACCGATGCGGCCCGCCATGTCGGGGTATCGGTACGCACGCTCCATGCCCTCTTCGAGAGGACGGGAACTACTTTCGGTGCCGTCGTACGTGAGCATCGCGTCGAAGCGTGTCGCCGTGAGCTTGCCGATTCACGTGACACTCGATCGATCGGAACGATCGCTGCAGTGTGGGGATTCTCGGTTTCGGCCCATCTGGCCAAGACCTTTCGATCGCGTTTCGGATGCAGTCCGGTCGAATACCGCGCGTCGGTGAAGACAGGGGAAATGCCGCAGTTGGCGTAGGGGGACTCTCTGTTCGGGAGTGCAGAACGGTACCGATGACGGCGCAGTCCGGTACAAGACCGGGATGCGTCGGGCCGTGAAACATGGTGTGCAGGGCAGCGTCGCCCGATTCCGTTCTTCACCCCCCACCAGGACAGACATCGAGGAGTCTCACATGACCCTGAGTTTCGAGCTCAGCCCCAAGCAGATGGCAGTGCGCATGCAGGCGCGGCAAGTGGCGGACGACATTCTGAGCGAAGTAGCGCCCGCTATTTCCTCCATACCGCGCCCCGAGGATCGCTTCTACGCACTGCAGCCGGTCTACAAGCAGCTGGCCGGTCTCGGATTCGTCAAGGGACTGGTTCCCGATCAATACGGCGGCGCGTACTTCGACAATCTCACCTTCGCGCTCGCGGCCGAGGAACTCGCTCGGGTCGACATCAACACTCCGACTGCATTGCTGGGCACGGGATTGGGACTCAACCCGATCATCAACTTCGGTACCGAGGAGCAGAAGAATCGCTGGCTCCCGTTGTTCTGCGACGGCGAACCCCGATTGGCTGCGATCGCCTACACAGAGGTGACCGGCGGAGCGAATTACGACTCGGAAGACCCGACCGTCGGAATTCGGACCTTCGCGCGTCGCGAGGGCGACGAGTGGGTCATCAACGGTGCCAAGCACTACACCACCAACGCCTCGGGCTGGGACGGTCAGGGTGCCGACCTGATCAGTGTGGTCTGCCGTACCGATCCTGCACTGCCGCCGTCGGAGTCGCTCGCCGTCATCGTCGTGGAGAAGGGGACGCCGGGGGTCGAGATCACAGACATGATCGACACCATCGGACATCGCGCCACCAATTCGCCGCGGGTGGAATTCCGCGACGTACGGGTGCCGGTCGGCAACCTCATCGGCAAGCCGGGCGACGGGTTGGACATCGTCGCCACTGCCTTCTCCTGGACCTGCTCGTCCATCGCTGCCGCGTGCGTGGGCAGGATGCGAGCTGCATTCGACTACTCACTGCACTTCGCCAAGACCGACCATCGGTCCGGTCCGGTACCGGTCATCGAGTATCAGAACGCCGGATACATGTTGGTGGACATCAAGACTCGTATCGAGGCGGTCCGCTACTTCGCATGGAAGGCCGCCGACCATTTCGACCGCACCGGCGGTCGCGATCGTGAATTGGCGAACGAGGCAAAGATTTTCGCGTCCGAGACGGCCGTGCAGGTCGTGTACGACGCGATGCGTCTCGTCGGTGTCGATGCGTACACGAACCTGACACCGATCGCCGCGATCATGGAGGACGTCCTGTGCTTCCCGGTCTACGACGGCGGCAACATGGGGGTCCGACGGCGCAACGTCCACAATCTGCTCAAGGCAGACGGATTCGACTCACTCGCCGCTGCAGAGAATCGACTGTCGGTACCCGAGCACGCCTAGACCCACAGAGGCAGTGGTGTCAGGATCCATTGCGATCCTGACACCACATCGGTCGCTCCCGTCGATCCGAGTCTTGGTAGCCTTTCGAGATGATCGACACTCGACAGGCTTGGTGGTGGCTGCGCTAGCAGCCCGGTCGATCATGTCCCGCGGGCTGTACTCAGCCCGCCGATGTCCTGAATTCGGATCGAAGCGCGGTCGGTACAGCCCTTCGTTCTTTCAGGAGGAATTCGATGGACACTTACTTGTCCAGCATCGGCCGCAGCGAGGCGCTCGCCTCCGACATCGCTGCTGATCCAAGTAGCTACACAACGTTGACCGGTGAACGGCCAACAGGTCCACTGCATCTCGGTCATCTCTTCGGGACAATTCGAGAGCGAGTTCGGCTGCAGGATCTAGGGGTCCGGACAACGGTGGTCTTGGCCGACTATCAGGTGATCACCGATCGCGACGCAATCGGGCAAGTGCGGCAACATGTGTACGACGCTGCGTTGGACAATCTGGCCGCGGGTATCGACCCCGAGAAGTCCATAATCTTTACCCATTCTGCGGTACCCGCCCTCAATCAGCTGATGCTACCGTTCTTGAGCCTGGTGACCGAGGCGGAACTCCACCGAAACCCCACTGTCAAAGCAGAACTCGCCGCCAGTGGCCGCGCACTGAGTGGGCTGTTGCTGACGTACCCGGTGCACCAGGCGGTCGACATCCTGTTCTGCAAAGCGAACGTGGTGCCTGTCGGCAAAGACCAACTCCCGCACATCGAGATGGCAAGGACTATCGCGCGGCGATTCAACTCCCGTTACGGCGCAGTATTCGAGGAACCGCAGGCGCTGCTGACGTCGGCCCCTGCGGTGCCAGGACTCGACGGTCGCAAGATGTCCAAGAGTTTCGGAAATGCGATCACGCTGTCGATGACTCCGGACGAGACAGTGGCAATGGTGCGTCGAACTCCTACCGACTCGGATCGATACATTTCGTACGACCCGGCTGCACGGCCGGGAGTATCGGCACTGCTCACCATCGCCGGCTTGTGTACGGGGCGAGACCCCGGGGTAATAGCCGTCGACATAGGTGGTGGGGGAGCAGGATCACTGAAAGACTGTGTGGCCGAGTCGGTCAACTCCTTTCTCGCAGAACATCGTCGTCGGCGTGCCGACTTGGCCGCGGACCCCGACTATGTGCGGTCGGTGGTGCGTCATGGAAACGAGCGGGCCAACGAGATCGCTGAGCAGACGTTGAGCGAGGTGCGCGCGGCGATGGGCACCGTGTATTAGGCCCACCGGCTCGAGACGGTCGTCGATGCGATCGATAGAGGTTCAGGTCACGACGTCCGGAGTTCGACCTCGGGTGATCGGTCCCGCTCGGAGAAGTCGACACGACCTGCCGAGCTTGCGCTTCGGTTTCCTGTCGGTGGTCCGGGTTACTGTTCTTCTTGTTCGAACAGGCGTTCTTGTTTCGGGTCACCGGGGGGTGAATGGGGATGGCAGTACCGACCGTGTCGCTGGAGGCGTTGACTGCTGTTGCGTGTGCAGAAAATCGTCATGCTGCCCGGAAGGTCGCTGCCTGCTATCGGGTGCACTGCGAGTGGATCGAACGCGACACCGAGCACAAGCACTACAGCCGGTACGGGCGCACCGAAATGGCTGTGGCGTTGGGGTGCTCGAACGCCGTCGCCGAGGCGTATGTGTCCGTCGGCGTTGCGTTGCATACCCGGCTACCGCTGGTGAAGACCGCGTTCGACGCCGGGGAGATCGACCTTCCGCGTGTGCGGACGGTGTGCCGGATCCTCGACAACCTCTCCGACGAGATCGTGAAGTCCGTCGAGGACGAGATCGTCGAGGCGGCCCGACGTCATTCGCCCGGTCCGCTGGAGAAGGAGATCTGGGACATCCTGCTGCGGGTCGCGCCGGAGGAAGCAGCAGCACTACGGGAGTTCGCGAAACGGTTCCGCCATGTTTCCTACAGCCCGGCCGGAGAGTTGGCGCGGATTCGAGCGGAATTGACCGCCCCCGAGGCTGCCGCCGCATGGCAGTTGCTCGAGGAGATGGCCGATACCCTCTGCCCGAAAGATCCTCGCGGCAAACAAGATCGCTTGTGTGATGCGTTCATGGCGCGCATGCACGGCGAACCCCGCTTGGCTTGCCTGTGCCGACGCGCGGATTGCCCGAAAAAAGATGCAGAGCTGCCCGATCGTCGGTTGCCGTTGACGATGGTCACCGTCGATATCGCCACCCTCATCGGGTTGCTCGCGAACCCGGCGTATCTGGCCGGCCACGGTTCGATCGACCCCGATCTCTCGCGCGAGTTGGCGCGGAACAGTCAGTGGCAGGTCCTGCTCACCGAAGCTGTCACCCTCGCAGAGAAGCTGGGACTGGCGGTGCAGAACCCGGAAAGCGGGGAATGGGAACGACGCCCGGACAGCGAGAAGACAGGGGATGCAACAGGACCCGAGACGGTAGAAGGAACGGGAAGCGAGACGGGAACAGCGACAGACACCGACGTCGACAGAAACGAAGACGAAGACGCGGACTCGGCTGCTGATGCTGATGAGGGGATTGGGTCGGCCACGGATTGGGATAGAGAGGCTGATTCCTCGACCGAACCGAATTCGTCCAGTTCGCCTGCTCCTGCTCCTGCTTCTGCGCCGGGGAACACCTCGGCACCAGCAGCACCGGCAGATGAGGTCGGCGAGACCGACCATGCCGAGGAGAACGACGAGTCCGCACCCGTACCTGCGAGCGTCCCATCGACAACTCCCGACCTGGACGCCGTCGATCCTGTCCGGAAGCATGCAGCAACACGCGCGACGGCAACGGCGACGGACCCGCGAGGGGACGCAACGTCGGACACCGGCCCTGCTGCACAAACAGAACCCGAGTCAGCTCCACGATCACCTGCGCGACAGACTTCGCCGGCACCTGATACCGGACCGAACTGTCCGGAATCACGCTCTTCCACAACGGCGTCCGGCTCCGCAACGCCATCCGGCTCCACAACAGCCGGTCCGACGCCAGTACCTGAACCAGCGACGGCCACCGTGTCATCGCCCACTCCGAAGCCGCCAGCCGAGCAAGGTTCAATACCGGATCCAGTCCCAGCAGAGGCTGGCCCGACCGACCCGGCACCGGGCGACGATCGATCTCAGCGTCGTCTGCAGTCGCTGACCTCCGCTGCAGCCCTGTTCTGCACCCACACACCAGTCGGCAGGGGCACACGGCACAGCTCTGCCCTCGATCTGTCCTCCGCGATCCGGCGCAACAACCGCACGATCCCTACAGCAGGCCACACACCCTCGGGCCTCTACCTCGGCAACGCATCACTCGCCGCGGCACTCGAAGCCGCCATCGCCGCCGACCCCACCCTCGGAAAGTCCGTCGCACGCGACCCACTGACCGACCGAGCCCTGATCTACCGACCCGACGCCTTCACCACCGCAGCAGTTCGCTTCCGCGATCGACACTGCCGCTTCCCCGACTGCCACCGCCCCGCCGACCGCTGCCAACTCGATCACGTGATCCCCTTCGACCACGCCAACCCCCTCGGCGGCGGCTGGACCACCGTCAACAACCTCCAATGCCTCTGCGAGTTCCACCACACCGTCAAAACCGCCGGCTACTGGACAGCAGTCATGCTCCCCGGCGGCGCAATACTCTGGCGATCCACCTCGAAGACCACCCGAATCACCCTGCCCACCAACGGAACAGCCGTACCCATCATCGGCAATGACCTGAGACCGCACATCCCCACCAAACCCAGACGATCCGGCATCATCGCCTACCCAGACCCGCCCGCGAGCCCGGAGCCGGAAACCTAACCAACCGCCGAAGAAACCGACGACCCGCCGTTCTAGGTTCGTGCGGGTGCGACGCCCGGGCTCGAAGCCTGTTCAGGCGAACTGGGGTGTCGAGATCTTGTCGATCACGAGCCATCCGCCGTGGTGCTCCGATGTCTCGAACTGCGCACCGGACGACCGACCGAGCTCGACCAACGATGCCTCGTCGAACGTGCGGATGTGTCCGTGGCAGGCGGTGGTCTCGGTCTCGAAGGGCACGGCCACCACGACACGAGTGCGCGCGATGCGTAGTGCTTCTTTCACTATGTGGGAGCCGGTCTCGGCGTCGACGTGCTCGAGGAGATGTAGTGCAGTCACAGTGTCGACACTGCCGTCGGCAACTGGAACATTCGCCGCGTCGCACACCACGGTGTCGAGCGTGATCCCGAGGTGCGGGGCAACGGTGGCGAGCAACCGCATGGTGCCGGCCGACAGGTCCGTCGCAGTCACCGAGTGACCCTTCATCGCCAGGCGTAGCGGAAAGAAGCCGAAACACGAACCCATGTCGAGCACCGATCCAACGACCAGTTTCTCGGCGCGTTCATGGACCGGCGCGAAATCGGCGGTGCCCGAGAGCAGCTCGTCCAGCGAATTTCGGTAATAGGTCGCCCATGCGTCGACCGGATCGGCGACGGTGGTGCGGACGATCCCCACCAACACCAACTCGAACTCGCGCTGAGAAAGACCCACATGACGTGCCTGCGCGGTCACGATCGGAACGAGGCGCTCACCGATCTCGGCCGACGTCAGGCCATGACAGACCTGGACCGTCGAGCCCACACGGACAGCGTCGAATCCGAGTCCACGCATGTGCCGAACCATCACGTTCTCGTGAGCCCAGACTCCATCGGGGCTAGGTGCGAGTGCATCCAATTCAGTCATCGGAGTCATTTCTGCTCGTCGTGTGCCGGTCGTTTGTCAGGGCTGTCCCCTCGGTGAGGTCGAGCGTCCCATACACAGCGGGTGATTCGGCGTCTGTGACCGAGGTCGGCCCGCCCGGGCACCGTCGACCCCGCGCGCCGGACGGGCCGGTACCTACCCGAACGGACGGTTGATCGCGACGGCCGACCAGTTCCGATCGCCATGCCGGTTCATGGACCGTGTGGGCCGTTAGCGTGGTGATCCGAGACACAACCAATTGGATTGTGACCGAGCAAATTTCGTAGGAGGTTTCAGATGTCGAAGAAGAACGAGAACGCTGTGGTCGGTGCGGCTGTCGTCGAATCCGATCTGGTCGAGGAGTCGTTGGTGGAGGAAGTGTCGATCGACGGCATGTGCGGCGTGTACTGATCATGACCACTGCAGTGCGCGAGGACCTCGACGAGTTCGATTTGGATGTGCCGTGGGCTCTGCATCCGCAGGTGGCGTTGCGTCCGGAGTCGTTCGGGGCGTTGCTGTATCACTTCGGAACTCGCAAGCTTTCGTTTCTGAAGAACCGCACGATCGTGGCGATCATCGAATCGCTGCCCGATCACCCGGACATGCGTTCGGCGATCGCAGCCGCGGGGATCGCCGAATCTGCGTCGGCCCCGTATGTGAAAGCACTCACCACGCTGGCTCACTCGAACATGATCACCCGCCCGTAAAGCCCTGACCTACTGCAGAAGAGGACTTCCTCCCATGACCTCCACCCTCGAAAGACCAGCTCCGGTAGGAAAACTGGTCGATCAGTTCGAGCTCGGGCTCGACGCACCGATCTGTCTGACGTGGGAGTTGACCTACGCCTGCAACCTGTCGTGCGTGCATTGCTTGTCCTCGTCAGGTCGTCGTGACCCGCGTGAGTTGAGCACCGAGCAGTGCAAGTCGATCATCGACGAGCTGCAGAAGATGCAGGTGTTCTATGTCAACATCGGTGGCGGTGAGCCGACGGTGCGGTCGGACTTCTGGGAGCTCGTCGATTACGCGACGGCGCATCAAGTGGGGGTGAAGTTCTCCACCAATGGCGTCAAGATCGACAAGAAGGTCGCCGCGCGTCTGGCCGCGTCTGACTACGTCGACGTACAGATCTCCATCGACGGCGCGACCGCAGAGGTCAACGACGCAGTCCGCGGGCCGGGTTCGTTCGACATGGCCTGCCGCGCTCTGGAGAACCTGAAAGAGGCCGGCTTCCGGGACGCGAAGATCTCCGTCGTCGTTACCCGGCACAACGTCAGCCAGCTCGACGACTTCAAGGCTCTCGCCGACAAATACGCTGCAACACTGCGTATCACCCGGTTGCGGCCATCGGGACGCGGCGCGGATGTCTGGGACGATCTGCACCCGACGGCCGGTCAGCAGCGCGAGCTCTACAACTGGCTCGTCGCGAACGGTGAAGGCGTATTGACGGGGGATTCGTTCTTCCACCTGTCGGCATTCGGTGACGCTCTGCCCGGGCTCAACCTGTGCGGTGCAGGCCGTGTGGTGTGTTTGATCGACCCGATCGGCGACGTGTATGCGTGCCCCTTCGCCATTCACGAGAACTTCCTCGCCGGCAACATCGTCCGCGACGCGAAAGACGGAATGGGCGGATTCCAATCGGTCTGGCAGACATCGGAATTGTTCCAGGAACTGCGCTCGCCGCAGACCTCCGGCGCATGCACCAAGTGCGCCCATTTCGATTCATGCCGAGGTGGATGCATGGCAGCGAAATTCTTCACCGGCCTGCCCATGGACGGTCCGGATCCCGAATGCGTCATCGGTAACGGCGAAATGGCGTTGGCGGCGGCGGGGGAGATCCCGAAGTCCAGTGTCGATCATTCGCGGACCGGGCAGCGCAAGACCCCTCGAAAGTCGGTGCCGTTGACGTTGATGATGCGTCCGCCGGCGAAGATCTGCGACGAGAATCCGCTCGCAGGAATGGAACAGGAACAGTCATGAAACAGAAGGCACAGTAATGGCCAAGAGTGAGTGGTTCGAAACCGTTGCCGAAGCGCAGCGGCGTGCGAAGAAGCGTTTGCCGAAGTCCGTGTATGCCGCGCTGGTGGCCGGGTCCGAACGCGGGTTGACGATCGACGACAACATGGCGGCGTTCGGCGAGCTCGGCTTCGCCCCGCATGTGGCGGGGTTGTCGGACAAACGTGACTTGTCGACGACGGTGATGGGGCAGACGCTGTCGTTCCCGGTGATGATCTCCCCGACGGGTGTGCAGGCAGTGCACCCGGACGGTGAGGTCGCTGTCGCGAGAGCTGCTGCAGCGCGCGGGATTCCGATTGGCCTGTCCTCGTTCGCCAGCAAGTCGGTGGAGGAGGTCGCGGCCGCCAACCCGCAGACCTTCTTCCAGATGTACTGGGTGGGTTCGCGTGAGATCCTGCTGCAGCGGATGGAGCGGGCCCGTGCCGCGGGAGCTGTCGGGTTGATCATGACCCTGGACTGGTCGTTCTCGAACGGCCGCGATTGGGGCAGCCCGTCGATCCCGGAGAAGATGGACCTCAAGGCCATGGTTCAGTTCGCCCCGGAAGGCATCATGCGACCGAAGTGGTTGTGGGAGTTCGCCAAGACCGGGAAGATCCCGGATTTGACTACTCCGAACCTGACGCCACCCACCGGTGGTCCCGCGCCGACGTTCTTCGGGGCGTACGGCGAATGGATGGGTACTCCGTTGCCGACGTGGGAGGACGTGGCGTGGCTGCGGGAGCAGTGGGGCGGGCCGTTCATGCTCAAGGGCGTGATGCGCGTCGACGACGCCAAGCGGGCTGTCGATGCGGGCGTGACCGCTATTTCCGTGTCCAATCACGGCGGCAACAATCTCGACGGCACGCCGGCTCCGATCCGGGCGTTGCCTGCGATCGCGGAGGCCGTCGGCGATCAGATCGAGATCACCCTCGACGGTGGAATCCGGCGCGGCAGTGACGTCGTGAAGGCACTGGCGTTGGGTGCGCGGGCGGTGTTGATCGGGCGGGCGTACCTGTGGGGTCTGTCTGCCGGTGGTCAGGCGGGTGTGGAGAACGTGCTCGACATCCTGCGCGGCGGAGTCGATTCCGCGGTACTCGGACTCGGGCACACCTCGGTCCATGACCTCTCACCCTCGGATGTGGTGATGCCGGCCGGGTTCGACCGCAGGCTGGGTGTGTGACCGACTGGTTCGAGACTGTCGCCGAGGCGGAGCGGCGTGCGAAGAGGCGTCTGCCGAAGTCCGTCTATTCGGCACTGGTCGCGGGCTCGGAGCGGGGTCTGACGGCGTCGGACAATACAGCTGCGTTCGCTGAACTCGGATTCGCCCCGCATGTGGCAGGTTTGTCGGACCGCCGTGAGTTGTCGACGACGCTGATGGGGCAACCGCTGGCGTTCCCGGTGATGATCTCCCCGACGGGTGTGCAGGCGGTGCACCCCGGCGGTGAGGTCGCGGTGGCGAGAGCAGCAGCGGCGCGGGGCATTTCGATGGGATTGTCGCTGTTCGCGAGCAAACCCATCGAGGAGGTCGTCGCAGCGAACCCGCGGGCGTTCTTTCAACTTCATTGGGTGGGTTCGCGAGAGTTGTTGCTGCACATGCTCGATCGTGCGCGCAGTGCGGGTGCGGTCGGGCTGATCGTGACGATGGACTGGTCGTTCTCGGAGGGCCGCGACTGGGGGAGTCCGGTGATACCGGAACGCCTCGATGCGAGGGCGATGATGCGGTTGGTGCCGGAAGTGCTGGTGCGCCCGCGATGGCTCGCCCGTTGGGGACATGCGGGTGCGTATCCGGATCTGACTGCCCCGAATCTTGCTCCGCCTGGTGGGCCTGCGCCGACGTTCTTCGCGGCGTACCGGGAGTGGAAGTCGACGCCGTTGCCGTCGTGGGAGGACATCGCCTGGCTGCGTGAGCAGTGGGACGGGCCGTTCATGCTCAAGGGGATTTCGCGGGTCGACGACGCGTTGCGGGCCGTGGACGCCGGCGTTACCGCGATCTCGGTGTCCAATCACGGTGGGAACAATCTCGACGGTTCCCCGGCGTCCATAAGGGTATTGCCGTCCATCGCCGAGGCAGTGGGGGATCAGGTGGAGATCACCCTGGACGGTGGCATCAGGCGGGGAAGTGACGTGGCGAAGGCGCTTGCTCTCGGTGCGCGCGCGGTGTTGATCGGGCGGGCGTATCTGTGGGGTTTGGCGGCGAACGGTCAAGCAGGCGTGGAGAACGTTCTCGAAATTCTGCGCGGCGGTCTGGACTCCGCGGTCCTCGGTCTCGGACATGCATCGGTGCACTCGCTGGGCCCAAGCGACGTCGTCGTACCGCCAGGCTTCGCTCGCTCGACTCAGCCCGCCCGGCGCAGTTGATACGAACCGACAGTCACCATTCGGACAGGTGAGTATGACCGTCCTGGAGCGCCCGAGCGAACAGAGCGGCCTTCGTCGGAGCGCTGCGTCCGACCGCCGCGTATTTCTGCCGAATACGGGTGATGTGCGTGTTGATCGTGCCGACCGAGATATAGACGGACCGAGCTGCAACCGTCTTCGAGTCCGAGGCGAACCAGGCAAGCATGACCTCGATCTCGCGTGCGCTCAGCGCAGGCTTGCGGTGAAGAGGGTCGAGCCGCGCCGGGCGTGCAACGAGTGCCGGCTGTACCGGCGTCCGGAACGAGTGATGCGCCGCCGACGTCAGCATCTGTTCGAGCATGAATTTCCCCCTCGACTTTCGACCGATCTCTTGTACTGCAGCGTCCATCGTCGAAGAAAATTCGGGGCGGATCCAGCGGTGCACCGAACTCCATACAGGGTCAATACGGACGACCTCGGATTCGATGCGACCGTCATTCGAACGGAGTAACTTGCTGTTTCTGCTGCTCAGCGAAGCGTTCGCACGCATCTGTAGGTGATTTACCGGCTCTATAGTGCGCTCATGACCACTGAGCGCCCGGATCCCTCGTCGATCTCGGACCGCAGCGAGTTCGCGGCGGCACTGCGTTCGATCAGGATCGATGCGGGTGCAACAGTTCGTGAAATCGTCGAGCGTTCCGGTGGTCTGCACGGCACCATCAGCGGCTGGTTTTCCGGTCACCACCTTCCGACCAAAGCCAGCGCCGAGATGTTCTCGGCCGTCCTCGTCGCGTGCGGAGTCGACGACGAAGGCGAGCGCGCACGGTGGTGGAATGCGGTGTCGAGGGTGCGGTCCATCCCGGGCAGGCGGACTGTCGATCCGGTGAAGGGCGACCCTCCGTACAAGGGCCTGGAAGCGTTCGAGTCCGCCGATGCAGAATGGTTTTTCGGACGAGACGATGTGATCGAGCGACTCGGCGTGCGCGTCCGTGACGCCCTCGACTCCGGCGGCGGCATTGTCTTCGTGGTCGGCGCTTCGGGCTCGGGTAAGTCCTCGCTCCTGCGCGCTGGATTGGCATCGAGGTTCCCTCGCTCGCAGGTCCATTCCGGCGTCGGCGATATTCGGGCATTCCCCGAGCGAATGGAATCGTTCGCGCCGGGTTCTGTTCTCGTCCTGGATCAAGCCGAGGAGCTGTGGACGCTGGCGTCAGCGGGTGAGCGCGAGAGCTTTCTCCGTGCGGCATCGTCGCTGCCGAACTCTGATTCGGTTCTCGTGGTCGGCCTGCGGGCCGACTTCTATCAGGACGCCGTGTCGGAGGATGCGCTGCTTGCCGGACTTTCGGACAACCCGGTTGTCGTCGGGCGTCTCACCGAAACGCAACTGCGTGAAGTCATCGTGTCGCCTGCCGCGAAGGCCGGCTTCATCGTCGACGACGCCCTGGTGCAGGTGTTGGTCGGCGAATTGGGTCCGCGTGGATCGCAATTCGCCCACGACTCCGGTGCCCTGCCGTTGCTCTCGCACGCGCTGCTGACGACGTGGCAGGTGTCGAGAGGCAGGACGCTGACCGTCGCGGACTATCTCGCGACCGGCGGGATCGGAGGTGCGGTGGGGCAGAGCGCCGAGGAAGTGTTCTTGGCCCTGACCGCCGAACAGCAACGCGAAGCACGACGCATCTTCATGCGTCTGGTCAATCTCGACGACGACGTGGTGACGCGTCGCCGCGTCGATCGTGTCGGGCTGTTCTACGGAAACGAGAACGCAGACGCCGTCACCGACGTCGATGTGGTGGTCGAGCGGTTTGCCGCGCGCAGACTGCTGACCGTCGAAGAAGAGACGGTCCAGGTGACCCACGAGGCGCTGCTCACGGCGTGGCCGCGGCTCGGTGAATGGCTCGACGACGATCGTCAGTGGCTCGTCGAACACCGTCGACTCACCCAGGCGGCAGAACTGTGGAACAACAACGACCGAGACGACGGTTCGCTGCTGTCTGCGTCGAGGCTGCTGCTGGTGCAGGAATCCATCGGCCCGGTGCGTCGGCGCGACCTCAATTCCGTCGAGAGGCTCTACATGGAAGCGAGCGCGGAACGAGTCGAGCAACAGAACCGAAGCGATCGTCGCCGTCGGCGCACCCTCGAGACGCTTGTCGCAGCACTCGCGTTTCTGACCGTGCTGGCCGTGACACTGGCGGTGACCGCGTTCGTTGCCCGATCGGATGCGAACAGTCGGCGGGTCGACGCCGAACGCGCCGAGGCCGAGGCCGTCTCTCGTCAGATTGCTGGTGTCGCAAACCAATTGAGGAACCAAGATCCCGGTCTGGCGGCGTACTTCGCGTTGGCGTCGTACGAGGTGGACCGAACGTCCGAGGCGCGATCGGCACTGCTCGATTCCTCCGCGATCCACACGCCGGTGCGGTTACTCGGTGTGGAGGGCGGGGCGGTGACTGCCGTCGACCCTCGCGGAAGCATCGTGGCAACAGCGGGTTCCGACGGGCGCGTGCGGATGTGGTCCCTCGCGGACGGACACGCGCATCTCGGCGAGATCGTTTCCAGGGACGTGTCCGCGCTGGCGTTCGATCCGCGGGGTGGCGTTCTCGCCGTGGGTGGGTTCTACGGCGTCGAACTGTGGGATGTGTCGGATCCGGCGGCACCGATATTGTTGTCGCGCAACGATGTCGACGAGGTGCGAAGCCTGTCCTACTCTCCTGATGGCCGCTTGCTTGTCGTCGGTACCGGGGCCGAGTCGTTGCCTCTGCTCGACGTCGCCGACCCCGCGCGGCCGACTGCAGCGGCCGAAGTGGCTCAACCCGGTTCGCCGACAGCGACCGAATTCAGTCCCGATGGTCGGTACCTAGTGACGGTCGGCCCCGGGCGCGCGATGCGGTTGTGGGACGCGAGCAGGCTGACCGCGTCTCCAGCAGCCGCCGCTGTTCCGCTGATCGACATCCCCTCGGACGGATCGACCTACACCGCGCAACAGCTGGCCTTCTCTCCCGACGGCACCACGCTGATCGCGGGTACTACAGGTCGCGAGGTTCTGCGGTGGGCTGTCGACGGCGGCCGGTTGTCGCCTCTGCCGGCGTTGACGGGATTCACCAGCTATGTCAACGATGTGGCGTTCAGTGGGGATGGGACTCTGATCGCTGCGGCGAGTTCGGACAATTCATCGAAAGTGTGGGACGCGGCCTCGGGAAAGCCAGAACTGACGCTTCCCGGTCCTTCCGAGGTGAGTTCGCTCGTATTCACGCCGGATCGCTCGTCGATCGTCACTGCCAGTGGCGATGGCATCACCCGAATCTGGCCGCTTCCTGGGCCGGCCCTCGCCGACGCCGGCGACACGATCTTTCAGAACCCCATCGGTGCATCGGGCACCCGTTTGCTCGCCGGAGCAGGCACCCGAGCCTCCGCCACGACGCTCTGGGACGTCTCGGACGTCGAGCATCCGGTGGCGTCGGCACCGTTGGTGGTCGGTGACGGTATGGACCAGACGGGTGCGGTGGCGCTCACCGTCGACGGCAATCGGGCTGCCGTCGGCACGACGACCGGCGGTTTCCAGCTTTGGGACACAACCGATCTCGCTGATCCGGTGGCGCTCGGTACCGTTCGGACGGCAACTACCAGCTTGACTGCTGTGTTGGTCTTCGACCGCACCGGGACCCTGCTGGTCGCGTCCGGCCAGAACTCGAACGACGTGTCGTTGTGGTCGCTGGCCGAGCCCGCAACCCCACGGGCGTTGTCGACCCTGGAGGCGGGGAACTACCCCGCGGGAATGGCGCTGTCGCCCGACGGTTCGGTACTCGCCATCGCCAGTGTGGGGGGCGTGGTCGAACTGTGGGATGTCGGCGACCCGAGCGATCCGCGCCGGACGGCCGTGCTCGGCGGTTTCGGAAGTAGCGTCCAGGCCGTGGCCATCTCACCGGACGGGCACACTCTTGCCGCGGGCAGTGCGGATCGCTCGATTCGATTGTGGGACATGGCGAACTCGGCCGAGCCGCAGCACCTGGCTCGCATCGTCGGGCCGTCCAGCCCGATCTACTCGCTCTCGTTCGATAGGTCCGGTGAACGGATGGCTGCCGGTGACGGGGGATCGACGCTGTGGTTGTGGAACGTAGGCGACCGCACCGCACCCGAGCAGTACGCCGCCCTCTCCGCGTACGGTCAGCGCGTCAACGATGCGGGTTTCGCCGCAGACGGACGCGTGGTGTTCGGCGGTGGTGCGGCCCGTGACGTTCGCATCTGGCGCACCGAGCCGGAGGAGGTGCGCAGTCGCCTGTGTGGATCCGGAGGATCGGTGGTCACAGAGGCCGAATGGGTCCAGTACCTGCCCGGCGTTCCTTACCGAGAGTTGTGTAGCAGCTGACCGGCTGAGGATGGTGTACTTGCGCAATGACCGAAAGGTTTCCGAGAAGCGCTTCGACGTCTGCTCTCGTCGCACTCGTGGCGTCCTGCGTGGTGATCTACGTCGGGTTGTTCGAAAACTCGATGTCCACGGCCCTGCAGGTCGTACTGCTGCTCGTCGGCGTACTGGTTGCCGGCGCAGCAATCGGTTACACCGTCGCCAAGCTGGGTCGGTCCAGGTAACGCTCAGGGCCTACTGAATCCGTCGAGCATCCCTGTATAGAGCTTGGGCGGCGGGGCGGCGAATTCGCCGCGCTTTCCGGTGCGCAGTCCGAGGGTTACAAGGGACTGCACGAACAGTGTTCCCGCGGCCACACCGTCGACGACGGGTACACCGATCTCGGCCGAAATGTGTTGGCAGAGATCGGCCATGCCCGCGCAGCCGAGAACCACAGCATCGCTGCCGTCGGTCTCGACGGCGACGCGACACGCTTCGGTGACGATCTTGCGGGCGTCGGGGTCGGTCTCGAGATCGAGGACCGGCAAGTCGCAGGCATGGATGCCGAGGCAGTGGCGGCCGAAGCCGTAGTGATGCGCCAGATCCTGTGCCCGGCCGACGGTGCGGCCGAGGGTGGTGACGACACTGAATCCGCGGCCCAGAAAACTCGCGGCATGCATTGCCGCTTCCGCGATACCGATGACCGGTCCGGACGCAGATTCGCGGGCCGCGTCGATGCCGGGATCGCCGAAGCAGGCAATGACGTAGCCGTCGACCCCCGCAGCTTCGCCACTGGCGATCTCGGCGAGAATGCCGGGGACGCTGAGGGCTTCGTCCACGTGGCTTTCGATGGATACCGGCCCCATCGAGGGACTGACCGCATCGATGACGGTGCCCGGGCCAACTACGGCCCGGGCACAATCACCGATCGTTGCGGTCATCGAACCGGTGGTGTTCGGATTGATGACCTTGATGAGCACGTACGAAATCCTATGCCTTGGCTGGAACGTCGAAGTTGGTGACAGCGAGCTTGGTCTTCGTCGCCAGATAGAAGTACATGACGAAGCCGATGCCGCAGCCGATGAACCAACTGTACTTCGAGGCCGTCGACATACCGGCGATCTCCATGCCGTCGATTGCTCCGTTGAAGAGCACGGTGAACATGGCTACGAGCGCGCCGACGACGGTCGAGTACACCGCTGCCGGGTTGTAACCCTTCGAGTACCAGTACAACCCGGTCGGCGACATCGAGAACAGTTCGTCGACAACGACTTTCTGCTTGCGGACGAGGTAGTAGTCGGCGATCAGGATGCCGAACAACGGTCCGATGAACGCACCGAGAGTTTCCAGGGTCAGGTGAATGACCTCGGGATTGTTGTACAGGTTCCACGGGGTGATGAGCACCGAGCCGATGGCCGCGATCATGCCGCCGGCACGCCAGCTGATCTTCTGGGGGCTGACGTTGGAGAAGTCGAATGCCGGCGAGATGAAGTTGGCGACGATGTTGATGCCGATGGTGGCGATCGTGAAGGTCAGAGCACCGAGGACGATCGCGAACGTGCTGTCGATTCGGGCGACGGTCTCGACCGGGTCGGTGATCAGCTCACCGAACACCGGCAGCGTCAGCGAGGCAGTGACGACGACGAGAATCGAGAACACCAGGAAGTTCACCGGCAGGCCGAGGAAGTTGCCCTTCTTCACTGCGGCATAGGACTTGCCGTAACGCGAGAAGTCGCCGAAGTTGAGCATCGGACCGGAGAAGTACGAGACCACGAGCGCAATGGCACCGAGCATCACCGGGATCGAGCTCAGACCCGTGTGCTCGACCTCGCCGAGGTTGAGGTCGATCGCGCCCCAGCCGGCTTTCCAGATCAGGTAGCCGCACAGCATGAACATCACGACGTAGACCGCAGGGCCGCAGAAGTCGATGAACTTGCGAATGGACTCCATGCCACGCCAGAAGACCGCGGCTTGCACGACCCAGAGGAACAGGAAGCTCGCCCAGCCGAGCAGCGAGAGTCCGACGAAACCGTAGTCCGCAGTCACCGCGTACGGAGCCAGCGACGGGAACAACTTGATCAGCACGATATCGAGTGCGGCCGAGGCCAGGAACGTCTGAATGCCGTACCAGGCCACCGCGATCAGGCCGCGGATGATGGCCGGGATATTGGCACCGAGGACGCCGAAGACGCTGCGGCAGATGACCGGGTACGGAACCCCCGACACCTGGCTGGGCTTGGCGACGAGGTTGCAGAAGAAGTAGACGATCGTGATGCCGACGAGGAGTGCGATCAGCACCTGCCAACTGGCCAGCCCGAGCGCGAACAGGCTGCCCGCGGTCACGTAGCCACCGACCGAGTGCACATCCGACATCCAGAAGGCGAACAGGTTGTACGAGGTCCAGGTCTGCTTCTTCAGCGGAGCAAGATCCTCGTTGGTCAGTCGCGGGTCGTAACTGTCCTTGATCAGTCCGCCACCGACGGGGTGGCCCGCGGCTTCCACAAGATCTCCCGTTTGGGCGGGACCGTGCGCTGTATCTGTCATCGATGCTCCTGACGGCATGGCGTATGAGGTGAACGAAGGAGATGAATGAGGAAAAGTTAGCGGCGAAGTGTTGCGCGCTCGTGACGTAAGCGATATATCTTTGGCGGAATTTCTATCGCGTCTGGTCGGGTGGCGGATCGGCGAACAATCCGTGGTCGTTCGACAATGTCGAAATGACCGAATTGAGACGCGTGTGATGATGCTGCGCGGCTCGCAGCAGGCCCGCGGAATCGCCGGCGAGAAAGGCCGTGAGCATATCTGCGTGATCGCTGTGCAGTGATGCCCTGTCCGATCCGGCCACGTGAACCATCGGCTGTATGGGTTCGGTTATGTTCCAGGCGGATTCAAGCATGTGAAGCAACCGATGCATCCGGCACGGGCGGGTCAGGGACAGGTGGAATTCACGCGAGAGCCGATGGTATTCACGTGAGTCGTCCTGGGTGAGTGAGGCCTCGAGCAGGCGATTGACCTCGATGAGGTGGGCGCGGTCGTCCTCGGTGGCGAGATCCACCGCGACCGGAAGGGCTGCGGTCTCCAGAACCTCTCGCACGATGTACATTTCGCGAAGCTCGGCCGCGGTCAACTGAGCGACTGTGTAACCGAGATTCGGTCGATGATCGACCAATCCCTCACCGATGAGTGTCTTGAGAGATTCGCGCACCGGGATTCTGCTCACCCCGAAAAGTTCCGCTACCTCGTTGAGCGGGATCGGCGTATTCGGTGGCGCATCGCCGGCGAGAATTACTCGGCGTAACTCTCGAAGAATTGTCGGCTGTGGACCACCCGGCGTCGTTATCGACAATTGCGAGAGAAATATCGACCGGCGACGGGGTGGCACGAACCGAAGGTTAGCGGCGCAGTGTTTCGACGGCGTGACGTTCTCGTTCCATACCGATAGCATCGGCACCCATGGCCACGGACCCCCTCGGTACGCAGTACTGGCCGGACGTCGATGGGTCCGGGACCCTCGTGGTGCCGGTCGGCTCGATCGAGCAACACGGACCGCACCTGCCGCTCGATACCGACACCCGGATCGCCACCGCCGTTGCGCACACCATCGACAACGCGCTCGTTGCTCCCGCGATCGCGTACGGGTCCAGCGGCGAGCACGAGGGATTTCCCGGCACCGTGTCGATCGGCGCTGCAGCACTCGAGACGGTGCTGGTGGAATACGGGCGCTCCGCGTGCCGGTGGGCCGAACGGGTGGTGTTCGTCAACGGGCACGGCGGCAACGGGCCCGCCCTGCGATCTGCAGTGCTGCTGCTGCGCTACGAGGGGCGTGACGTCGTCTGGTTCCCGTGCGCGGTGCCCGGAGCAGATGCTCACGCTGGGCGCACCGAAACGTCGATGCTGCTGCACCTTTCGCCCGAGGTAGTGGATATGAGCAAGGCGGAGGTGGGCAATGTGACCGACATCGCCGCCCTACTTCCTGCGCTGCGCGCCGACGGCGTCGCATCGGTCGCTGCAAACGGTGTGCTCGGCGACCCCTCCGGAGCCGATCCGGAGGAGGGGCGTCGGGCGTTCGAGCTACTTCGAGCCCGCGCCGGCGGTGCGGTGCGGAGATGGAGTCCCTCCGAGCATGGAGTGATCGCGTGACCGACCTGGGCGAAACGCCTGTTCAGCGTCCCGCGATCGAATCCGAAGAAACGGGCAGCAGGTATGTTCCGTCCGATTTTGCGGGTGGCCGACACACCAGAGGCTTGTCCGCTTACGATCTCCTGATGGGTGAAGGTCGGTTGCCTGATGGCTTCGGGGTGAGAGTCGATCCACGCGTACGCACATTCTCCGAAGGACGCGTCCTGATCGGTGGTTCGCCGACACGGATGCTCACACTCGCACCGACGGCGGCCGCGATGATCGGCGACGGTTTCATCGAAGTGACCGACTCGCAGTCCGCACTCGTCGCACGCAAACTTCTCGACTCGGGAGTCGGCAACCCGCGCCCGATGTCGATCCCGTCGCCGTCCGACGTCACCGTCGTCGTTCCGCTCAAGAACAACGAGGCCGGGCTCGAGCGTCTGATCACGGCGTTGCACGGGCTGCATGTCATCATCGTCGACGACGGGTCCGACATCCCGGTCGCAGTGCCGCGGATGGCGTGCAGTGTGGGCAGTGTGACGGTGCTCCGGCACGAGCGCTCACGCGGACCGGCTGCGGCGCGAAATACTGGATTACGCTGCGCTACAACTGATTTTGTCGCATTTCTGGATTCGGACGTCGTGCCGCGCAAGGGCTGGCTCGAGGTGATGCTAGGTCATTTCTCGGATCCTGCTGTGGCGTTGGTGGCACCCCGCATCGTCGCGCTCGAGCCCGAAGGCAGTGCGCTGGCCCGATACGAGCACGCACGCTCGTCGCTCGATCTCGGTCGCAGAGAAGCGGCAGTGCGGGCCGGGAGCTCGGTGTCCTACGTACCCAGCGCCGCGATGTTGCTGCGCCGGTCCGTTGCGATGGACTGCGAAGGATTCGACGAGTCGATGCACGTGGCGGAGGATGTGGACCTGTGCTGGCGGCTGCAGGAGGCAGGGTGGCGGTTGCGCTACGAGCCCGTCGCCCACGTTGCTCACGAGCACCGCGTCACCTTCGTCGAATGGTTCGCTCGCAAGTTGTTCTACGGAACCGGTGCCACACCGTTGTCCGCTCGTCATCCGGGAATGGTGCCGCCGATTGCGATGTCTCCATGGACGCTCATCGCGTGCCTGCTCGCTGCGAGTCTGACGCGGATCGGACTCGTCGGCGCAGCTGCGACACTCGGCGTGACGGTTGTTCGACTTCGCAAGATGTTCGTCGGCTTGGACCAGCCCACTCGCATCGCGGCGATTCTTGCCGCGGAAGGTTTTGTGGCGGGGTTGTGGCAACTGGCGTCGGCCTTGTGCCGACATTATTGGCCGATCACCCTTCTCGCTGTATTGCTGTCCAGTCGAATTCGAAAGATCGCACTCGGATTGGCTGTCGCAGAGGCATTCTCGGATTGGAGTAAGCACCGCGAACTCGGCGGTCTCGATCCGGTGCGCTATGCCTTCTTCAAACGAGCCGACGATATTGCCTACGGTGCGGGGTTGTGGAAAGGCGCTCTGTCGGCCCGAAGCATCGATGCGCTCAAGCCACGCTTGGACGGCTGACGCGGTGCGAACCCGGCCCGATCCGTCGATGGTGTGAACCGGATCGAGTACGCGGACGTCATAGTCGTCGGCGGTGGCTCCTGCGGCTGTGTCGTTGCCTCTCGGTCGAGCGAGAATCCCGATCGATCGGTGTTGTTGCTCGAAGCCGGACCCACGTTCTCTGCTGTCGCTGAAGTCCCGGCCGACCTGACCGACGCATCGATGCTTCCCATCGGACCCGGCAGCGAATGGGTGGGAACGTACTCGGCCGAACTCACCTCCGGCGTCGGCCGAACGATTGCTCGAGGCCGGGTGCTGGGCGGCTCGGGCGCAGTGAACGGTGGTTACTTCGTTCGTGCCACGCCCACGGACTTCGACACCTGGCCGCAGTCGCTGTGGTCTTTCGAGCAGGTGCTGCCGTTCTACCTCGGCTCCGAAACAGATCTCGATGCCGGGATGCAGAGGCGGTGGCACGGATCTCGCGGACCCATGCCGGTCGCGCGCACCCCGGTACACGGTCGACATCCGATCACAACGGCATTCGTCGATTCTGCAGTGAATGCAGGATTTTCGATGCAACAGGACCTGAACTCTCCCGGAGCGTCCGCCGGGGGAGTCGGTGCTGTGCCGTTGAACATCCGCAACGGCACCCGCGTAAGTGCAGCTCTCGCATATCTTTTGCCGATCCTGGATCGGCAGAACTTACGCGTGCAGGGAAATTCGACGGTGACGTCGTTGATGTTCCACGGCAGCAGGGTGATCGGCGTCGAGATGGTCGTCGACGGCGTGCGCAGTATCGTGAGGTCCGACAAAGTGATTCTGTCTGCCGGTTCTGTGCACACCCCGGCACTGTTACTTCGATCAGGTATCGGTCCAGCTGATGATCTTGTTGCGCTGGGGATTTCGGTCGTGGTCGACAGCCCTGGTGTGGGTCGAGGTTTCAGTGACCATCCCGAGGTTGCCGTTCCCGTCGTCGGGAAGAACGAACGTCCGTCGAAATCGCCTGCGCTGGAGGCGGTTCTACATGCAGGCGCTGTGGAAATCAGGCCGTACACCAGAAAGTTCGACCGGCTGATCTCCGGTCTCCAGCCCGGGCCGCACGTAGTCGGCGTCGGCCTGATGCGATCGACGAGTCGCGGGAGCATTGCGCTGCGCAGTACGGACCCGTTAGCGGCTCCGGACGTGCGGTACCACTATCTCGAATCGGAGGTCGACCGGCGCGCTATGCGCGAGGGCGTCGAACTCGCGCGCGATCTGCTGGCGTCGCCGATCATGTCGGAGACCGTGACTGTGTCCACGATCGAGAATCCCCTCGCAGCGCTCGGCACATCACTGCACCTGTCCGGTAGCGCCAGGATGGGGCCCGAGTCGGATCCGAGTTCGGTACTGGACGATCGCTGCCGGGTGCGCGGCGTCGACGGACTCTTCGTCGTCGATACCTCGGCATTCCCGGTGGTGCCCAGCCGTGGGCCACACGCGACGGCCGTCATGTTCGCCGAGCGTGCTGCTGCCTTGATTGCAGACCACGATCGGCGCGGGGAAGCGTAGCGTTCGTGGTCTGGGGACCGTTCAGGTTCCCCAATAGATGGGTTACTGCCATGTCGGACAAATCGCCCCGCAACACGATGACCAAGAAAACCGGCAAATCTCTCAAGGACAAGCGCGCAGACAAGCGGGCGAAGTCCAGTGGTGACACCAGCAACGACATCATCACCTCGGCCGTCAAGAAGAAGTAGCCACTCGCGGTCGACGTGACCGGGCCCGCCGCTCGCGTCGGCCACGGCTGTATCCTTGCTTGTGAGCTGGGTTACAGCAATGTGGACAGGTCACGGAGGAAGCGTCGAATGGCAAGCCGATCGGACAGTGGCGGCAACCCCTGGGTCGCAGTGCGCCCGGGCGAGGACGTCGCCGTTCTGGCGCGCCAAATGTCCAGTGCCCATCAGTCTTTCGTCGACGACATCCGTACGCACGGTTCGACGGTTCGGTCCGTCGTGCTCGATTCGTGGATGCGCAGTCGCACGAAGGGCGTCGATCCCGACGGTGGAAACGACACTCCGATTCTGACCGGGCCGGATCTCGAGCGCTACCGCAACGGTCATCCGATGGCCATCATCCGCCCGGTCATTCGCAAGCTATTGGTCGAGGACGCTTCCGATACGGGATTGCTCGTGGCGATTTCGGATGCGGAGGGACGCCTGCTGTGGGTGGAGGGTGATTCTGCGGCGAAGGATCGGGCGCTCACGATGGACTTCGCCGAAGGCGTCGACTGGAGCGAGGAGAGCAAGGGCACCAATGCTCCCGGTACCGCGCTCGCGGTCGACCACAGTGTGCAGATCTTCGCGTCGGAGCATTTCTCTCGGTCGGTGCACGAGTGGAGCTGCTCGGCGGCACCGGTGCACCACCCCACCAGCGGTCACATTCTGGGAGCCATCGACATCACCGGTGGCCCGCGGGTGGCGGTGCCCGAGGTGCTCTCTCTGGTGCGTGCCACCGTCGCCGCGGCCGAATCCGAGTTGCGTCTGCACTTGATGAACTCGCCGAAATCGTTGGGCGACACGGCTCCTCGACTCGAAGTTCTCGGATCCGGCCGACCGGGAGTGGTTCGCGGATCCGGCCGTGTGCCGCTTTCCCAGCGACACGCCGAAATCTTGCTGCTGTTGGGTGAGCATCCGGAAGGGCTCAGCTCGGACCACCTCGCGGTGCTCCTCGACGAGCAGGAACTCGATTCCGTCACCATCCGCGCCGAGATGTCGAGACTGCGCAAGACCTTCGGCACGGCAGGTCTGGCTTCGCGGCCCTACCGTCTGGTCGGCGAGTTGACCTCCGATGTCGGCGACATCCGGCGCGCGCTGGACCGCGGCGACGTCGACGCTGCTCTACGGATCTACTCCGGCCCAGTACTCCCGGGGTCGTCCGCGCCCGGCATCGAGAGCATCCGGGAGGAACTGCGGTCTCGTATGCAGGCCGCGTTGCTCCGGCTCGGAGACCCGGTGCTGCTCGCGCAATGGACCTCGTCCATCCACGGGCGCACGGACGTCATCGCTTGGGAGGCCTACCGGGCCACTCTGAGCAGGGATTCCGCGCTCTACGGTCAGGTGAGCGCGCGCATCGATCTACTCGATCGCGAACTCGGAATCTGACGCACCCGTCGCGCCCCGCCGGTGCGAAATATCGGCAACGTACTTGCAACGTTGCACGGCCTAGTGTCCTGAATCACACACCGCATCAACTGTGAAGCACGTGTCGATCAGGAGGATTATCAATGTCCGTCTACGCCCGTCCAGGTACCGCCGATTCCGTCATGTCGTTCCAGTCGCGCTACGACAACTGGATCGGCGGCGAGTGGGTACCGCCGGTCAAGGGCCAGTACTTCGAGAACCCGACTCCCGTCACCGGTGAGAACTTCTGCGAGGTCGCCCGCTCCACGTCCGAAGACATCGAACTCGCACTCGACGCGGCACACGCCGCAGCACCAGCGTGGGGCAAGACGTCCGCCGCCGAGCGCGCAGTGATCCTCAACAAGATCGCCGACCGCATCGCCGAGAACCTCGAGTCCATCGCGCTGGCAGAATCCTGGGACAACGGCAAGCCGATCCGCGAAACCCTCAACGCCGATATTCCGTTGGCCATCGATCACTTCCGGTACTTCGCCGGCTGCATTCGCGCGCAGGAGGGCTCGCTGTCCGAAATCGACAGCGACACAGTGGCTTACCACTTTCACGAGCCGCTCGGCGTAGTCGGACAGATCATCCCGTGGAACTTCCCCATCCTCATGGCCGTGTGGAAGCTCGCGCCTGCACTCGCGGCGGGTAATGCCGTGGTGCTCAAGCCCGCCGAGCAGACCCCCGCGTCGATCCTGCACCTGATTTCGATCATCGGTGACCTGCTGCCCCCGGGCGTGATCAACATCGTCAACGGCTTCGGTGTCGAGGCAGGAAAGCCGCTGGCATCGAGCCCGCGTATTTCCAAGATCGCGTTCACCGGCGAGACCACCACCGGCCGCCTGATCATGCAGTACGCCTCGCAGAACCTGATTCCCGTGACACTGGAGCTCGGTGGCAAGAGCCCCAACGTCTTCTTCTCCGACGTGCTGCAGGCCAACGACGATTACCAGGACAAGGCCCTCGAGGGCTTCACGATGTTCGCCCTCAACCAGGGTGAAGTATGCACGTGCCCGTCGCGCTCGCTGATTCAGGCGGACATCTTCGACGAGTTCCTCGCCCTCGCTGCCATCCGCACCAAGGCTGTGCGACAGGGAGATCCGCTCGATACCGAGACCATGATCGGTGCCCAGGCATCGAACGACCAGCTCGAGAAGATTCTCTCGTACATCGAGATCGGCAAGGGCGAAGGCGCGCAGGTCGTCACCGGCGGCGAGCGCGCACAACTCGGCGGCGACCTCAACGGTGGCTACTACATGCAGCCCACCATCTTCACCGGCAAGAACAACATGCGCATCTTCCAGGAAGAGATCTTCGGACCGGTCGTCTCGGTCACGTCGTTCACCGACTACGACAACGCCATCGAGATCGCCAACGACACCCTGTACGGTCTCGGTGCCGGCGTCTGGTCTCGCGACGGCGGCATCGCCTACCGCGCCGGCCGCGATATTCAGGCCGGTCGCGTGTGGACCAACACGTACCACCAGTACCCGGCGCACGCCGCGTTCGGTGGCTACAAGCAGTCCGGTATCGGTCGCGAGAACCACAAGATGATGCTCGATCACTACCAGCAGACGAAGAACCTGTTGGTGAGTTACGCGCAGAAGGCACAGGGCTTCTTCTGATGCTGGACGCTCGGCCGCCTGCGCGGCTGAAGACCACCGTCGAGGCGATGGACTTGCTCCGTCGCCTCGGCGGTATCCACGGGGAACTGATGATGCATCAGTCCGGTGGATGTTGTGACGGATCGTCGCCGATGTGTTATCCCGCAGGCGAATTCATCGTCGGTGACCGCGACGTCCTGCTCGGGTTCATCGACCTGAGGCTCGGAGTGGGTGAGGTTGCGACGACTCTGCCCGAGGGGGCCGACGGGGTCGCGGTCTGGATTTCGGGGTCGCAGTTCCAGGCATGGAAACACACCCAGCTGGTACTCGACGTTGTGCCCGGCCGCGGTGGTGGGTTCTCGCTCGAGTCCCCGGAAGGGGTTCGCTTCCTGAGCCGAGGCCGCGCGTACACCGCCGAGGAGAACGAGATGTTGGCCGAGCACCCGCCGCTCGTCGGCGTCGACTGGGAAGAGGGTCGACGGCCCGAGGTTCCCGACGAACCTCTGGTTGTCGCCGAGGCTGTCGACGCATGTCCCGTCCCGGGGATGCTCCAAGGCTGAGTGCGGCTGCGCCGCAGTGGCGCGGTTGAATGCCGCAGGTGGCACTCGACCGCACCACTGCGCGGAGCGCATACAGTGCGAACGATGAAGAGCTCATCGAAATGCGACGCGGCCGAGGGCGGCGAGAGCCTGCGCACGGTGGTGATCGCGTTCGTCGCCAATCTCGGCGTCGCGATCGCCAAGACGTTCGCAGCGGTGTTCACCGGATCGGCGTCGATGGTCGCCGAAGCCGCGCACTCGTGGGCCGACACCGGTAACGAGATCTTTCTGCTCGTCGCCAATCGTCGGGGTTCACGCGGGCCGGACGATCGTCGGCCGCTCGGCTACGGCCGCGAGACCTACTTCTGGTCGACACTCGCAGCCATCGGGCTCTTCGTCGCCGGTGCCGCGGTATCGGTGTGGCACGGCATCACCTCGTTGCTCGCCGGCGAATCGAGCAGTGAGAACTACCTCGTCGCGTACGTGGTGCTCGCCATCGCATTTCTGCTCGAGGGAGTCTCGTTCCTGCAATCGGTTCGGCAGATTCGCGGTGAAGCAGCCGAATACGACAAGGACTTTCTCGATTACGCACTCGAGACCTCGGACCCGACGCTGCGCGCAGTGTTCGCAGAGGACAGTGCAGCGTTGATCGGCATCGTGATCGCCGGTGCCGGAATCGGATTGCACCAACTGACCGGTAACGCCGCCTTCGACGCCATCGGGTCCATTCTGGTGGGAGTACTTCTCGGAATCGTCGCGTTCGTACTGATCGATCGAAACCGCCGATTCCTCACCGGTGAACCGGGATCGAGAGCATTATGGAATGCGGTGGTGCAGCGAATCGAGCAACTCCCCGAGGTGGCGTCGGTCCGGTTCGTTCGCATCGAGTTCGTCGGTCCCAAACAGATCTACGTGGTGGCGAGTGTCGATCTCGTCGGTGATTTCGCAGAATCACGCATCGCGCACACGCTCCGGCGGCTGGAGCGTGAGTTGGAAACCAACAGAGCTGTGGTGGACGCGGTACTGACAGTCGCCGAACCGGACGAGGGCGACATCGGTGACATCAACGCGGTGGGGCACCAGGCGTAATTCGCCCGTCATTCATCGATGACGCGGCGCTTACATCACGGGCCTATCGTGAACCGATTCGCGCGCCACACGTGTTGTGAATCGTCCCCTCGGGCGTGAACCCGCTCCGAGCGCAACGGCTACGAGAGGCTTGCAATGTCCGTAGTAGACCCCCAGTCGTCTCATCCGAAAACCGGCTCGCACGAGAGCACACAGTCGCACGTCGAGGGCGGTGACTACCTGGCCAAGCGCACCCTGAAGAAGGGGACCGCGGGCTGGGTACTGCTGGCCGGCCTCGGAGTCAGCTACGTGATCTCCGGCGACTACTCGGGGTGGAACCTCGGTCTCGCCGAGGGCGGTTTCGGTGGCCTTCTGATCGCGGCGATCATCATCGCGGGTATGTACCTCGCCATGGTCCTCGGCATGGCAGAGATGTCGTCTGCCCTGCCCGCGGCAGGCGGCGGTTACACCTTCGCCCGCCGGGCCATGGGACCGTGGGGCGGATTCGCCACCGGTACAGCGATTCTCATCGAGTACGCGATCGCGCCTGCCGCGATCGCGACGTTCATCGGTGCCTACGTCGAATCGCTCGGACTGTTCGGGATCACCGACGGGTGGTGGGTCTACCTGGTGGTCTATGCGGTGTTCATCGGAATCCACCTCTCCGGCGCGGGCGAAGCCCTCAAGATCATGTTCGTCATCACCGGCATCGCCTTGGTCGGACTCGTCGTGTTCGCCATCGCAGCAATCGGTCAGTTCGACGCGAGCAACCTGACCGACATCGCGCCCACCGATGCTGCCGGGGCCTCGGGATTCCTGCCGTTCGGCTACCTCGGCATCTGGGCGGCCGTGCCGTTCGCCATCTGGTTCTTCCTCGCCATCGAGGGCGTGCCGCTGGCCGCGGAAGAGGCCAAGGATCCGACCAAGAACGTCCCGCGCGGCATCATCGCCGCCATGGGTGTTCTGCTCGTCACCGGTGCTGTCGTCCTGTTTCTGGTGACCGGAGCAGGCGGGGCCGACGCCGTCAAGGAATCGGGAAACCCGTTGGTGGAAGCCCTCGGTGACGGAACGGCGAGCAAGATCGTCAACTACATCGGCCTGGCCGGATTGGTCGCGTCCTTCTTCTCGATCATGTACGCGTACTCGCGCCAGCTCTTTGCGCTCTCGCGCGCGGGATACCTGCCGAAGACACTGTCCATCACCAACTCTCGCAAGGCCCCGACTCTCGCACTGATCGTGCCCGGCGTCATCGGCTTCCTGCTCTCCCTGACCGGTCAGGGCGGAATGTTGCTCAACATGGCCGTCTTCGGTGCGGCACTGAGTTACGTTCTGATGATGGTCAGCCACATCGTGCTTCGCCGCAACGAGCCGAACATGGAACGGCCGTACCGAACCCCCGGGGGTGTCGTGACCACCGGATTCGCGTTGATCATCGCGGCACTCGCCGTTGTCGCCACCTTCGTCGTCGATTCCACTGCGGCACTGTGGTGTCTGGCCGTGTTCGTGGCGTTCATGGCGTACTTCGGCATCTACAGCAGGCATCACCTCGTCGCGAATTCGCCGGACGAGGAGTTCGCCGCACTGGCCGAGGCCGAGGCCGAACTGGAATGACGATCTACACCCAACAGGTCTCGGGTACCACCTACACGTTCGACGGTCTGGTGGACCTGATGGCCAAGGCGACCCCGCTGCGGTCGGGTGACGAGTTGGCCGGTTGCGCAGCCGAATCGGATGCCGAACGGGCTGCTGCGCAGTGGGCATTGTCGGAGGTTTCACTCGATGTCTTCCTGCACGATCTGCTCGTTCCGTACGAGAGCGACGAGGTCACTCGGCTCATCATCGATTCGCACGACCGCATCGCATTCGGGGCCGTCTCGCACCTGACCGTAGGAGGTCTACGGGATTGGCTGCTGCAGGTGACCGCAGGGCCCGACGCGGCAGCGACACTGCGATCGGTCGCGGCAGGATTGACGCCCGAGATGGTCGCTGCCGTCAGCAAGATCATGCGAAATCAGGATCTGATCGCAGTGTCTCGGGCGGTGCAGGTGACGTCGGCGTTCCGGACGACGATAGGTCTACCCGGAACCCTCACCACGCGTTTGCAACCCAATCACCCGACGGACGATCCGCGCGGAATCGCGGCGGCCACGCTCGACGGATTGCTGCTCGGATCGGGCGATGCGGTCATCGGGATCAATCCCGCAACCGACTCGCCTCAGGCCACAGCCGACCTGCTGCATCTGCTCGACGAGATTCGACAGCGCTTCGAGATTCCCACGCAATCGTGCGTGCTCTCGCACGTGACGACGACGATGGAACTGATCGACAAGGGAGTTCCCGTCGATCTGGTCTTCCAGTCGATCGCAGGCACCGAAGGAGCCAATTCGAGCTTCGGCGTGAACATTCCGCTGCTTCGGCAGGCCAACGAGGCCGGCCGATCGTTGCACCGCGGAACCGTCGGGAACAACGTCATGTATCTCGAAACCGGTCAGGGCTCGGCGTTGTCGGCGGGCGCGCACATCGGCACCGGTGACCGACCGGTCGATCAGCAGACCCTCGAGACACGTGCGTACGCGGTGGCCCGCGATCTGGAGCCGCTGCTGATCAACACCGTTGTCGGATTCATCGGGCCGGAGTACTTGTACGACGGCAAGCAGATCATCAGGGCCGGACTCGAAGATCACTTCTGCGGCAAGCTGCTGGGACTGCCGATGGGCGTCGACGTCTGCTACACCAACCACGCCGAGGCCGATCAGGACGACATGGACACGTTGCTCACGCTGCTGGGTGCGGCCGGAGTTGCATTCGTCATCGCGGTGCCGGGAGCCGACGACGTCATGCTCGGATACCAATCTCTGAGCTTTCACGACGTGCTCTACGTCCGACAGGTCCTCGGCCTGCGGCCCGCACCGGAGTTCGAGTCATGGCTCTCGCGCTTGGGCATGGTGGACGCGGACGGTCGAGTTCTGGACGTCGATGCTGCGGGATCACCGTTGCGGGCCTTGATGAGTGCGCGATGACAGACACATCAGGAGCTGTGCCTGCGGAACGACCGGAAGTAGAGTTCTGGGGCGAGCTGCGAGCGATGACTCAGGCCCGAATCGGGCTGGGGCGTATCGGTGATTCCTTGCCGACCACCCGGGTGCTGGAGTTTCGCTCGGCGCACGCTGCCGCCAGGGATGCGGTGCACATGCCGCTCGATGTCGAGGAGTTCGTGAGCCGGGTGGAGCAGGTGGGGCTCGGTGCGCCGGCCGTGGTGACGTCGTTGGCGACCAGTCGTGCGGAGTATCTACGACGGCCCGATCTCGGTCGGCAACCCGAGGACCTGTCGGCGGTGGTGAACTCCGAGGACGAGATCGGAATCGTGTTGGGTGACGGGTTGTCCCCCCGCGCACTCGCCGATCACGGTGTGCCGATGCTCGAGGCGTTGAAAGCCGAACTGGCCGATCGGTATTCGATAGCGGCTCCGGTGGTCGCGACCGAGGCGCGGGTGGCGCTGGGCGATCACATCGCCGCGGCGATGGGAGTGCGGACGGTACTGGTGCTGATCGGGGAGCGCCCTGGGTTGTCGGTTGCGGACAGTCTCGGCATCTACCTGACGCATCTGCCGAAGCCGGGCTGCACCGATGCCGACCGCAACTGCATCTCCAATATCCATCCGCCCGAGGGACAGGGATACGCACAGTCGGCGCGAATAGTAGCGGGCCTCCTGGCCGGGGCAAGAAAGCTCGGACGGTCCGGAGTGGCGCTCAAGGACACCTCACGCGCCGATGTGCTCGAGGCGACCGAAGCCCTCACGCTGGAGTGACATCCCCCTATTCGGGGGTGGCTGCGCGTGACGGCGGTCACTACCGTGGGGGCATGGACAGTTATTCTTCCGGTGCGTCGGACACAGCAGTTCTGGACGACACGATCGGCGCGAATCTGGATCGCACTGCGGCGCGGTACTCGGATCGTGATGCATTGATCGATCTTGCCTCCGGGCGGCGGTGGACCTATTCGGAGTTCGTCGCCGACGTGGATCTGTTGGCGGCCGGGTTGCTGGTGGCCGGTGTCGCGGTGGGTGACCGAGTGGGGATGTGGGCACCCAACTGTCCCGAATGGGTTCTGGCGCAGTATGCGACAGCGAAGATCGGGGCGGTGCTGGTCAACATCAACCCTGCGTATCGGTCACACGAGTTGCAATTCGTACTGAAGCAGGCCGGGGTGTCGGTGTTGTTGTCGGCCGAGGACTTCAAGGGCTCGGACTATGCCGCGATGATCGAGAACGCGCGACCCGAGGTGCCGTCGCTGCGTGAGGTTCTGTTCATCGGCAGCATTCAATGGGAAGCGATGACCGATCGTGGGCACCGTGCCTTGGCGAAGACTCCGAACATGATCACCGACGTCTCCGAACAGCTCCGTGCCGATGACGCGATCAACATTCAATACACCTCGGGCACGACGGGTTTCCCGAAGGGCGCGACGCTGAGTCACCGGAACATCCTCAACAACGGCTTCTTCGTCGGCGAGCTCTGCCACTACACCGCCGAGGACCGAGTGTGTATTCCGGTGCCGTTCTATCACTGCTTCGGCATGGTGATGGGCAATCTCGCGTGTACCTCGCACGGCTCGGCGATGGTGATTCCCGGACTCTCCTTCGATCCGGTCGCGACACTGACCGCCGTGGAATCGGAGAGATGCACGTCGCTCTACGGCGTCCCGACGATGTTCATCGCCGAACTGGCGCTCGAGAACTTCGACGACTTCGATCTGAGCAGTCTGCGTACCGGAATCATGGCCGGATCACCGTGCCCCACCGAGGTGATGAAGCAGGTGATCGAGCGCATGGGGATGACGGAGGTGTCGATCTGCTACGGCATGACCGAGACGTCCCCGGTGTCACTGCAGACTCGAAGCGACGACTCCATCGAACAGCGAGTGTCCACCGTCGGTCGTGTGGGTCCGCATCTCGAAGTGAAGATCGTCGACCCGATGGAGGGCAGCACCTTGCCGCGCGGGGGGGCGGGCGAGTTGTGCACGCGCGGCTACTCGGTGATGCTGGGCTACTGGGAGCAGCCGGAGAAGACCGCCGAAGCCATCGACGTCCAGGGGTGGATGCACACCGGCGACATCGGGGTGATGGACGAAGACGGCTACGTAGCCATCACCGGACGGATCAAGGACATGGTGATTCGCGGCGGTGAGAACATCTATCCCCGCGAAGTCGAGGAGTTTCTGTACACCCACCCCGACATCCTCGACGCACAGGTGATCGGTGTTCCCGATCAGAAGTACGGCGAGGAGCTCATGGTGTGGATCAGGATGAGAGACGATGCCGCGCCGCTGGATTCGGACACGCTGCGCGCGTTCTGCGATGGCCGGCTCGCGCACTACAAGATTCCGCGCTACGTGCACGTCGTCGACGAGTTTCCGATGACGGTCACCGGCAAGGTACGCAAGGTGGAAATGCGGGAACGGTCGCTCGGACTGATCTGACGACGATCACTCGGCTGACATACTCGCATGCATGGACAGTGCGCTGTGGACGCCGACGGATTCCGATCTCGCCGAGGCTCGGGTGACCGAGTTCGCGCGGTTCGTCGAGCAACGTCACCCTCTGACGTTGCCTGACTATCAGGCGCTGTGGCGTTGGTCGACGACCGAGCTGGAACTGTTCTGGCGAGCAGTGTGGGATTTCTTCGAGATCCGCTCGGCCGCCGAGCCGACCATCGTGCTCGGTGAACGCGGAATGCCGGGCGCGCAGTGGTTTCCGGGAACCGAGCTGAACTACGTGGACCAGGTGATCAGGCATGCTCGCCCCGATCGCGCGGCCATCGTCCATGCTCGCGAGGACGGTTCCGTCCGGACCGTGACATGGGCGGAGATGATCGAGCAGGCGGGCGCGCTCGCGGGGACGCTCACAGACAAGGGGGTTCGGCGCGGCGATCGCGTCGTCGGCTATCTCCCGAATGTTCCGGAAGCAGTGATCGCTTTCTTGGCGACCGCGAGCCTGGGCGCTGTGTGGTCCGCATGTGGGCAGGACTATTCGGCCTCGGCCGCGCGTGATCGTCTGGGACAACTCGAACCCACGGCACTGATCACCGCCGCCGGGTACACCTACGGAGGGAAGTTCCGAGACAAGGCCGCCGATGTCGATGCTCTCGTCGAAGGCCTTCCGACTCTGCGGGCAGTGGTGACGATCGGCGAACCGTCGGGAACGGCGCAGAGTTGGTCCGACGCCACCGCCGACAGCCGAAACCTGGTACCGGTGGCCGTCCCGTTCGATCACCCACTGTGGGTCGTGTTCTCGTCGGGCACCACAGGTCTACCCAAGGGGATCGTGCACGGTCACGGCGGTGTGGTGCTCGAGCACCTCAAATCTGTTGCCCTGCACTCCGATCTGGGTCCCGAGGATGTGTTCTTCTGGTACACCAGCCCGAGCTGGATGATGTGGAACTTCCAAATAGCCGGCCTGCTGACCGGTGCCACCATCGTCTGTGCGGACGGTAATCCGTCGTTCCCCACGCCGGATGCGCTGTGGGACATAGCAGCCAGGCTGGGTGTGACGTACCTCGGTATCAGCCCCGGCTATGTGCTCTCGTGCATCAAGGCCGACACGCATCCCGGTACCGATCACGACCTGTCGGCTCTGCGAGCGGTCGGTATCACCGGGTCCGCGATGCCTGCATCTTCATCGATCTGGTTGTCGGAGAACATCGGTGCGCAGATACCGGTCTTCTCCATCTCGGGCGGTACCGACGTCGTGTCGGCGTTCGCCGGGGGAGTGC
Source organism: Rhodococcus sp. WWJCD1 (assembly GCF_002258735.1). Lineage (NCBI taxonomy): Bacteria > Bacillati > Actinomycetota > Actinomycetes > Mycobacteriales > Nocardiaceae > Rhodococcus > Rhodococcus sp. WWJCD1. The sequence goes on along the minus strand of NZ_NOXY01000003.1, from coordinate 225,091 downwards.
GAACCGCCCCGGTATGGGCCGGAGAGCTCTCCGTGCCGTTCCTCGGCGTTGCGCTCGACGCCTTCGACGAGGACGGCAACTCGGTGCGGGGGTCGGTCGGTGAATTGGTCGTCACCGAGCCGATGCCGTCGATGCCGCTGTACTTCTGGAACGACGCCGACGGAACTCGCTACCGCGACGCTTATTTCGACACCTACCCGAGAATCTGGCGTCACGGTGATTGGATCACCATCACCGATCACGGCAGTGTTCTCGTGCACGGTCGATCCGATTCGACCCTGAACCGCAATGGTATTCGAATGGGGAGCGCCGACATCTATCAGGCCGTGGAGTCACTGGACCAGATCACCGAGGCACTCGTTCTGGGCGTCGAGCTGGAAGACGGTGGTTACTGGATGCCCTTGTTCGTGGTCGTTCCGGACGGTCTCACCGACGAACTGCGCGGACACATCGAATCGATCATCAGAACGCAGGCGTCGCCGCGACACGTTCCCGACGACGTCATCGCGGTGCCGGCAATCCCGCACACGCGAACCGGGAAGAAGCTCGAGGTACCGCTCAAGCGACTCTTCCAAGGTGCCACGGCGACAAGCACTCTCGAATCCAGCGCCGTCGACGATCCGGCTGCGTTGGCGTGGTTCGTCGACCGGGCGGCCGAATATCAGCGAGTCCAGCGGGCGAGATAGGCCTTCTCTTCCGGCGCGATGCGGCGCAAGGTCTCGGCACCGACGTCGACCATCGCCATCCGGGTGGTCGCCACCACCGCCGGTGGCGAATCCGATGCCGCGCCTGCTGCCCGCACCTCGTACCCGATGGTGAAGTCGACGGCTCGCACCTTCTCGAACCACAGTGTGACGTCGAGGGGACCGTCCGAGTGCCGGAGCGGCTTCTTGTATGCGATGGCCACATTGGCGATCAACGCACTCTTGATCAAGCTCTCGTTCGCCTCGCCCTCACTGAGCAGCCATTCGATACGCGCCTCTTCGAGCAAGGTGACCATCCGGGCGTGATTGATGTGCGCAAATGCGTCCATGTCCGACCAGCGCACTGTGACGGTCGCGTGATACCCGACGGGTCCGGTCGGCTCTGTCTGCATCGCACCAGGCTCTGTTTTCATTGCTTGAGGATGGCATGCGCGACTACGGTGGCGACGCTCTAGAGTCCCAGGAGTGATAATCGCCAACGTCGCACTGGATGGTTCCGGCGTGCTCTTCGACATCGAACTCGTCGGCTCGGTCATCGCGTCGATCGTCCCTGCCGGCAGTCCACGCGGTACCGGCGTCGAGGTGCTCGACGGGGGAGGTGGGGTTGCCCTGCCCGGGTTCGTGGACAGTCACGTACACCTGACTCAATGGGCGGCGGCGCGTCGGCGTATCGATGTCGGGCCTGCCACGTCGGCGGCCGATGCCGTCGCGCTGGTGTACCCCTACGCGCGGACTGCAGGCGATTCGGTGTTGCGCGCCAACGGCTTCCGGGACGCGCAGTGGCCGGAGGAGCCGCACAAGGATCTGCTCGAGAGTGCACTGCCCGGTGCCCGCGTGGCCATGACGAGCATGGACCTGCACACGCTGTGGCTGAGCCCGGCGTTACTCGCAGATCTGGGAATCGATCACCCCACCGGGGTGCTGCGCGATGTCGACGGCCTCGAAGCGGTCATGGCACTCGAGGAACAGGAAGACCCGGCGGAACTCGATCGGGCCGTACTCGACGCCACCGCAGCGCTGGCGGTCCGCGGAGTCACCGGCGTCGTCGATTTCGAGTTCGCGGACAACAGGACGGTCTGGGATCGACGCCTGTCGGCCGGTTCTCCCGCAGTACGCGTCGACACGACAGTATGGCCGCAGTGGCTCGACGAAGCGATCGAACGCGGCGAGCGGACCGGCGACGTCTCGGCGCTCTCGGAACTGATCAGGCGCGGACCGCTCAAGGTGATGCTCGACGGTTCGCTCAACACCAGAACGGCGTGCTGCCACGACCGGTACCCGGGCATCGACGGGGAAGACGCCTACGGTCTGTTGCTCGAAACTCGGGAGAGTCTGTTCGAGCTCGTCTCGCGGGCGTCACGCAGTGGCATCGTGCCGGCGATCCATGCGATCGGCGACCGCGCCAACAGCATCGCACTCGACGCGTTCGAGCGGGCCGGTTGCGGTGGTCGAATCGAACATGCTCAGCAGATCCTGCCGGAGGACATCGGACGTTTCGCCGCACTGGGTGTCGCGGCATCGGTGCAGCCGCAGCACGCCATGTCCGATCGCGACATCGCGGAGGATCTGTGGTCCGGGCGTCGCTCGGTCGCCTACGGTTACGGAACGCTCCACCGCAGCGGGGCGAGACTGCTCTTCGGCTCCGATGCCCCTGTCAGTCCACCCGAACCGCTGGCCGGAGTCGCCGCAGCGGTGTTCCGAACCGACGACGACCGACCCCCGTGGCACGTCGAGGAAGCAGTGCCCCTCGACGCCGCGCTGCAGGCCGCGTGTGGCGGTCGCCGGGCCCTCCGAGTCGGGGACGCGGCGGACATCGTCGTGCTCGTCGAGCATCCCGAGCACCGCACGGTGCACGATCTCCCAGAAACTGAGATCAGGGCCACGATCTGTGCAGGCGCGCTCACCCACGCGGCTGCTGTGTAGGCGCATCCGGTCTGGCGCGCGGCTCGTACCAGGAAGGACACACAGCGCGCGCGGGGTGATCGATGTTGTCGGTGTGGCCGCGTAGCGTAACTGCGATGACGTCGATCACCGATCCGCGTGTGCGCGAGTTTCTGTCTTCGGGAACCCGCACCGGCAAGCTCGGGTACCTCGCCTCCGACGGGAGGCCCCTGGTGGCACCCATCTGGTTCCTCGTCGAGGGCGACCAGATCGTGTTCAACACGGGAGCAGACACGGCCAAGGGCAAGTCGATTCGCCGTGACCCCCGCGTGGTCCTGACCGTCGATCTCGAGCAGCCACCGTACGGTTTCGTCCAGGTGCAGGGCATCGCATCCGTCGACGAGGACCCGGCGGAGCTGGTTCGCACCGCAACCGAGATCGGGGCCCGGTACATGGGCCGCGAGCGCGCCGAGGAGTTCGGCACCAGGAACGGTGTTCCGGGCGAATTGATCGTTCGGGTGACGCCGAACAAGGTGATCGCCGCTTTCGACATGACGGCATGACGACCGACGATCTCTCCGCGGTCGGCACTGTAGATTGACCGGGTGCCGAATCGAGTCGGAGTGTGTCGGGTGAGCCCGAAACGGGTACCGACTTGTAACGGTCCTGTACATAGGTACGGATATGTACTGAAAGGTAACTTCGAGTTGTCGCCGGTGAGAAAATAGAGACCGAAGTAAGCAACTTGCTCGACGTGTTCGGTGCCCACCGATCGCTGCTGGTTCAGCAGCCGGTGGGGGCGCGTGTGATTGTGGGAAAGAGAGGCATCGATTGGACCCGCTAGGTGTGGAAGGTGCTGGACACGACGACGGAGTCGGCAGTCCTGAGCATTCGTCGTTCCCCCTGTCACCGGCCCAATTGGGAATGTGGTTCGCGCAGCACGTGGACCCGGCGGTACCCGCGAACATCGCCCAGTACATCGAACTGCACGGTGATCTCGATGTGGAGCTTCTCCGCCGGGCCTCGTCCCAGGCTGCGCTCGAGCTGCAGTCCGGATTCGTGCGTCTCCTCGAGGTCGATGCCGAGCCTCGGCAGACCGTCGACCCCACTCTCGACGACTCCCTGAACTGCTTGGACCTGCGCGGTGAAGCCGACCCGCGCGCCGCCGCTCTGAAGTGGATGCACGACGACTACAGCGCGCCCATCGACATCCTCCGAGACCGGTTGATCGCCGCCACCGTTCTGCGCCTGGACGACGATGTGTGGTTCTGGTACGAGCGCGTTCACCACGTGGTGCTCGACGGTTTCGGTGCCGTCACCTTCATGAACCGCGCAGCGGAGCTGTACACGGCAGAAGTGGACGGCGTCGAGCCGACCAAGAATCTGGCGTCGGATCTGACCAAGGTCTACGACATCGACGTGGCCTACCGAGACTCGACCCGCTTCGAGGCCGACCGCGAGTACTGGGCGTCGCGCATCGAGGGCATCGACGGGGTCACCACCCTGGCCGGTCACACGGCACCGCCCGCGGCGAAGAGTCAGATCGACAGCACAGCTCTGTCCGCCGAGACCATGGAACGGCTCGAGGCCCTGCGCGCCCGGACCGACACGACGATGGCCACCATCGTCATCGGTGCTTTCGCCGCCTACCTCGCTCAGATGACCGGCCGCGAGGACGTCGTGCTCTCGCTCCCGGTGACTGCGCGTACCACCGCGGTCCTTCGCCGCTCCGGCGGAATGGTCTCCAACGTCGTGCCTCTGCGGCTCGATGTCGCAGGCGACACCACCGTCGAAACCCTTCTCGGACGCGTCAACGCCGAGGTCTCCGGGGCCCTGCGGCACCAGCGATACCGGCACGAGGACATTCGCCGTGACGCGGGCGGTGCCAGCGGTCAGGCATCGTTCTTCGGCCCGTGGGTCAACATCATGCTGTTCTTCGGCGAGGTACGCCTGGGTTCGATGGTCGGCGGCATCAACATCCTCTCCACCGGCCTGATCGAGGATTTCGGGCTCAACCTGTACACGAGCGTGGCCGGTTCCTCGACCCACATCGACTTCGAGTCCAACCCCAACTTGTACGGGTCGGAGCAGTCCGGGCGAAACCACGAACGGTTCGTCGACTTCATCGGTCGGTTCGTGGCGTCGGCTCCGAACGATCGGGTGTGGGATCTCGCGCTGACGGACGGTGACGAGCGTGAGTTGGTCGTGGCGCAATGGAACGCCACCGATCACGAAACCGACCCGCTCACGCTGCTGTCGGCCTTCGAAGCGGCAGCTGCAGCGAATCCCGGCGCAACAGCGCTCGTGTACGAGGGAGAGGCGCTCACCTACGGCGATCTCGCGGCGCGAGTGAACGTGCTCGCTCGACACCTGATCGAGATGGGCGTAGGCCCTGAGACGCTCGTCGGACTCTCGATCCGTCGTTCGTTCGACCTCGTCGTCGGCATGTACGCCGTCGTGGCGGCCGGCGGTGCCTGGGTGCCGATCGATCCCGACCACCCCGCCGAGCGCACGGCGTACATCCTGGACTCCGCGCAGCCGCGCTGTGTGTTGATCTCCTCGTCCGACGACGTTGCCCTGCCCGATGGAACCGAGACGGTGGCAGTCGATCTCCTCGACTACGCCTCGCGGTCCACCACGCCGATCCGCGACGCCGAACGTACCGCGCCACTGCGTCTTTCGAACACCGCATACGTGATCTACACGTCCGGCTCGACCGGACGACCGAAGGGCGTGGCGGTCGAGCATCGGGCGATCCACAACCAGATGGAGTGGATGCTCGCGGAGTACCCGATGGACGCCTCCGACGTCTATCTGCAGAAGACGGCCACCACCTTCGACGTCTCGCTCTGGGGGTTCTTCCTTCCGTTGCGGGTCGGCGCGACGATGGTGCTCGCGACACCCGATGGGCATCGCGATTCGGTGTACGTGGCCAACAAGATTGCCGAACACCGAGTCACCGTCACCGATTTCGTGCCGTCCATGTTGACGGTCTTCGTCGCCAATGCGCCGGTGCACACGTGCAGTTCGCTGCGACACGTGTTCGTGATCGGTGAGGCGCTGCCGGTCGAGACCGCCGCGTCGTTCCGCGCGATATCCCCTGCGGGACTGCACAATCTCTACGGCCCCACCGAGGCTGCCGTCTCCGTGACGTACTACCCCAGCGGCCCGCAGGACAGTCGGACAGTTCCGATCGGTGTGCCCGAATGGAACACGAAGGCGTTCGTTCTCGACAGTCGCTTGCGCCCCACACCGATCGGCGAGTCGGGTGAGCTCTACCTCGCCGGAGTGCAGCTCGCGCGCGGGTACGTGGGCCGGCCGGATCTGAGTTCGGATCGCTTCGTGGCCAATCCGTTCGGCGTCGGCGGCGACCGGATGTACCGCACCGGCGACCTCGTGCGCTGGCGTAGTGACGGAGTTCTGGATTACATAGGACGCACCGATTTTCAGGTCAAGTTCCGCGGCCAGCGCATCGAGCTCGGCGAGATCGAGACGGTTCTGCTCTCCCACGAATCCATCTCGCAGGCAGTGACTCTGGTGGCGCAGACGGTCACCGGTGACCAGTTGGTGGCCTATGTCGTCGCGGCTCCGGGGCGATCCATCGAATCCGCAGCAGCAATCGAATTCGCAGGACACGCGTTGCCGTCGTACATGGTGCCGGCGGCGGTGGTCGTCCTCGATTCTCTCCCGCTGAACACCAGCGGAAAGCTCGATCGAAAAGCGTTGCCGGAACCCGTGTTCAGCAGCGCGAAGAAGTATCGGGCACCGAAGAGCCGTGCGGACTACGTGGTGGCGGGCATCTACGAGGATCTGCTCGGGGCCTCCAAGGTCGGTCTGGACGAAGACTTCTTCGAGCTCGGTGGCAACTCGCTGATCGCTACTCAGTTGGTGACCCGAGTGGGCAGTGCACTGGGAGTGCGGCTCGGCGTCCGGGAACTGTTCGAGGCGCCCACCGTCGGCGCGCTCGCGGCCAGGGCGGAATCGGCGGCTCGGCTCGGCGCGGACGTACCGGTGCTCGAGGCCAAGGAACGGCCCGAGCGCATCCCGCTTTCGCCTGCGCAGCAGCGCATGTGGTTCCTCAACCGTTTCGACCCCACCACTGCGGTGTACAACCTGCCGTTCTCCGTCCGTCTGACCGGCCCCCTCGACGTGGTCGCCCTGTCGGCTGCATTCGCCGACGTCGTCGATCGACACGAGACGTTGCGGACCGTGTACCCCGAGGTGGACGGCTCACCCGAGCAGGTCGTGCTCGAGGCAGCTCGCACCCCGGCAACGATCCTGCCGGTGCGCATCGACCGCCGCGACCTGGGCGGCCGCCTGCACGAACTGGTCGGAAAGGGCTTCGACGTCACGGTCGACACACCCTTCCGAATCGCGCTCTTCGAGATCTCACCGACCGAGCACGAACTCGCCATGGTGCTGCACCACATCGCCGCCGACGGGGCGTCGTTCGGTCCGCTCGCACGGGACGTGCTCGTGGCCTACGCGAGCCGGATCAACGGGCGCGCACCGGAATGGACGCCGCTCGAGGTCCAGTACGCGGACTATGCGTTGTGGCAGCGGGCTGTGCTCGGCCCCGAGACCGATCCGCTGTCGATGGCCTCCCGTGAAATTGCCTACTGGAGCGCGACTCTCGAGGATCTGCCCGATCAGCTGGCCTTGCCGTCGAGCAGGCCGCGCCCTGCGGTGTCCTCGAACGCCGGCAGCAAGCTGCGGGTCGACGTTCCGGCGGGGCTGCATGCCTCGTTGGCACACCTGGCGCGCGCGAACAACGCCTCGCTGTTCATGGTGATGCAGGCCGCGTACGCGCTGCTGCTCGCCCGACTGAGCGGCACCACCGACATCGCCATCGGAGCACCGGTTGCGGGCCGCGGCGAGCCCGCACTCGACGACCTGGTCGGCATGTTCGTCAACACCCTCGTGTTGCGCACCGACGTCGATCCCGCGTTGACGTTCGAGGAACTCCTCGAACGAGTCCGCGACACCGACCTGTCTGCGTACGCCCACGCGGATGTGCCGTTCGAGCGACTCGTCGAGGTGCTCAATCCGGTGCGCTCGACGTCGAGGCATCCGTTGTTCCAGGTTGCGATCTCGTTGGAATCTGCGATGTCGCGCGAGCTCGAAGTCGGTGGACTCCGCGCGGAAGCCGCCGAATTCGATGTTCCCATCGCCAAATTCGACGTCCAGCTGTGGCTGACCGAGCACCTCGACGACGGAGTGCCCGCGGGCATCGACGCGGTGTTCGAATACGCCACAGATCTCTTCGATGCAGAACTCGTCGACAGCTTCGCCCGCCGATTCCTCGACATTCTGGACGCTGTCACCATCGACCCGACGGTTCCTGTCGGTGATGTCGACATCGTCGATGCCGCGGAGTACGAATGCGTGGCATCGCAATGGAACGCGTCGGGAGTCGACGTCTCTCGTGAGGTAACGCTGGTCGACCTCCTGGACGCAGCGGCGTCCGAGAAGCCGAACGCCGTCGCGGTGCGCTTCGGCGGCACGTCGATGACGTACGCCGAGTTCGACGCCCGCACCAATCGTCTTGCCCGAGTCCTGATCTCCCATGGCGTCGGCCCCGAGAGCCTGGTCGCCGTCGCCCTGCCGAGGTCGGCAGAGCTCATCGTCGCCCTCGTGGCGGTCGTCAAGGCCGGCGGCGGTTATCTTCCGGTGGATCCGAGCTACCCGCTCGACCGCGTCGAGTACATGCTCGACGATGCTCGGCCCACCACCGTGCTGTACTCCGGTGCCGAAGGCGTCGAGTTGCCGGTGGATGTCGAATCACACACCGGCGCAACGTTGCTCGACATGGACACCGTCGATCTCGTGTCGATGGCGGACGGCGTCGTCACCGACGAAGAACGTACGCGTCCCCTGCGTCCCGACAACGTCGCCTACGTCATCTACACCTCGGGCTCGACCGGTCGACCCAAGGGCGTGATGGTGCCGCATCGCAACGTGGTTCGGCTGCTCGCCAACACCGATTCGGTCTACGGCTTCGGTGCCGACGACGTGTGGACCATGTTCCACTCCTACGCATTCGACTTCTCGGTGTGGGAGCTGTGGGGCCCGTTGCTCTACGGCGGCACATTGGTGGTCGTGGACTACTTCACCTCGCGTTCGCCCGAGGCATTCCACCGACTGCTCGTCGACGAGCGGGTGACAGTGCTGAACCAGACGCCATCGGCGTTCTATCAGCTCTCCGAGGCCGATCGCGTCGCGGTGACCGACGGAGGTGAGCTGTCGCTGCGGTACGTGATCTTCGGTGGTGAAGCACTCGAGCAGCGTCGGCTCACCGGGTGGTTCGAGCGGCACGGGGACACCGCACCGCGGCTGATCAACATGTACGGCATCACCGAGACCACCGTCCACGTGTCGTACCGTGAGCTCGGTTCTGCGTCCGTGGGGACCAGTGCATCGGTGGTCGGCAAGCCGATCGCCGGTCTGCGCGTGTTCGTGCTCGATACCCGACTGCATCCGGTTCCGGTGGGTGTTCCCGGCGAAATGTACGTCGGTGGTGGACAACTCGCCCGCGGTTACCTGGGTCGCCGAGCGCTGACATCGACCCGCTTCGTGGCGAACCCGTTCGCCTCGGGGTCCGACGATGGGGCGCTGCTGTACCGAACGGGTGACCTCGCGCAATGGAACGCCGGGGGAGAACTCGAGTACCTCGGACGCTCGGACGATCAGGTCAAGGTGCGCGGATTCCGCATCGAGCTGGGCGAGGTCGAAGCTGCGGTGACAGCGCAGCCGACGGTCACCCAGGCTGCCGTCGTCGTTCGTGAGGATTCGCCGGGCGCGGCGCGTCTGGTGGCGTACGTGGTCTCCGCTGCGGTCGAGGGTCGCCCGATCGTCGACATCGAAGACCTCAGGGCCGGTATCGCTGCAGCTCTTCCGGAATACATGGTGCCGTCCGCTTTCGTTGTGCTGGACGCCATTCCGTTGACGGTCAACGGCAAGCTCGATCGCCGGGCGCTGCCGGCACCGGTGTTCGAGGTCCGCGAGTTCCGCGCTCCGACCACGCCGATCGAGGAGATCGTCGCCGACGTCTTCGCAGACGTGCTCGGGGTCGAGCGGGTGGGGCTCGACGACGACTTCTTCGAGCTCGGCGGCAACTCGTTGATCGCCACCCAGGTGGTCTCACGATTGGGCGTGGCACTCGATGCCACTGTTCCGGTGCGCATGTTGTTCGAGGCCTCGACCGTCGCCCTGCTCGCGGTGCGGGTCGAGCAAGCCGCGGGCGAAGGTGGACGCACCGCGCTGGTCGCGGCGGTGCGGCCGGAGCGAATCCCGCTGTCGCTGGCGCAGCAGCGAATGTGGTTCCTCAACCGGTTCGACGCCGATTCCACCGCGTACAACATTCCGTTCGCGTTGAAGTTGACCGGCGAGCTGGATGTCGCGGCACTGCAGGTTGCGATCATGGACGTGATCGACCGGCACGAGTCGCTGCGCACGGTGTACCCCGATACCGCCCACGGCCCACAGCAGTCCATTCTCGACGCCGCTCAGACGGTGCCGAATCTGATGCCCATTCCGACGTCTGCGGCCGACATCCAGCGGCAGGTTTTCACGTTGGCTTCGACGACGTTCGACGTGACCGTCAATGTTCCGATTCAGGCCCGACTGTTCGAGATCGGCCCTCGCGAACACGTCATCGCCATGGTGGTGCACCACATTTCGGCCGACGGATGGTCCATGGGCCCGCTGGCGCGCGACATCATGATCGCGTATGCCTCGCGCACTGCCTGGGAGAACCCGGCATGGATGCCGTTGGAGGTGCAGTACGCCGATTACAGCCTGTGGCAGCGCTCCGTCCTCGGATCGGAGGACGATCCGGAATCGCTGATCTCCGGCCAGGTCGACTACTGGGCTCAGATGCTGGCCGGGTTGCCGGATCAGCTCGATCTGCCGACCGACCGACCTCGCCCGAATCGCCAGTCCTACCAGGGCTCGTCGATCCGCTTCGAGGTGCCGGCCGAGGTCCATCGCGGCCTCTCTTCGCTGGCCCATACGCACAACGCGTCACTGTTCATGGTCGTCCACGCTGCTCTGGCAGTGTTGCTCGCGCGCCTCTCGGGCACCGAGGACATTGCGATCGGCACCCCGGTCGCCGGTCGCGGCGACGCAGCCCTCGACGACGTGGTCGGCATGTTCGTCAACACGCTCGTGCTGCGTACCGATATCGAAGCGGGTCGCACGTTCTCGGAGCAGATCGGGCGCGCAAGAGAAGTAGCGCTCGGTGCGTTCGGGCACGCCGACCTTCCGTTCGAGCGCTTGGTCGAGGTGCTGAATCCGTCGCGTTCGCAGGCGCGGCATCCGCTCTTCCAGGTGATGCTCTCGTTCGAGAACCTCACTCGTACGCACGTGGACCTGCCAGGTCTGTCGGTGGACAGCGTCGCACTCGATGCCGAGGTGGCGAAGTTCGATCTTCAGCTGACCGTCACCGAGTCGATCGGAGTGGACGGGCGCGGACAGGGCATGGCCGCCGAGTTGACGTACGCGACCGACCTGTTCGATGCGGAGACGGTGCGCGGCTTCTCCGATCGCTTCGTGCGGATGCTCACCGCAGTGGTGGCCGATCCGTCGGTGTCGGTGGGAGACATCGATCTTCTCGACGACGGTGAGCGCGCGCGAGTCGTGACGGCGTGGAACCACACCGAACACGACGTGCCGAAGCAAGTGACGCTCGTCGACCTGTTCGACCGTCAGGTCGCCGAGACTCCCGATGCGCCGGCGCTGGTGTTCGAGGGGGAGCGGCTGACGTATGCGGAGTTCGCCGCGAAAGCCAATCGCCTTGCGCGTTATCTGGTCTCGATCGGAGTCGAGCCCGACTCCCTCGTCGGACTCGCTGTCGGTCGAAGCCTCGACTTGTTCGTCGGCATGTATGCGATCGTCAAGGCGGGGGCGGGTTACGTTCCGATCGACCCGAAGCAGCCGGCCGACCGCAACGAGTACATCGTCTCCACGGCGGCACCGATCCGAGTGCTGTCCATCACGCGCGATCACGTGGAGTTCGCCGGAGTCGAAACGATCGACATCGACACGCTCGACGTGTCGACGCTGTCGTCGGCTCCGCTGACCGACGCCGATCGAATCGCCCCGCTACGACCCTCGAACACCGCCTACGTGATCTTCACGTCCGGATCGACAGGCCGACCCAAGGGCGTCGGGGTGTCGCACGAAGCGATAGTCAACCGCCTGCTGTGGATGCAGCACGAGTACCGGTTGAATGCCGACGACGTGGTGCTGCAGAAGACTCCGTCGACCTTCGACGTGTCGGTGTGGGAGTTCTTCTGGGCCCTGCAGAACGGCGCGTCCGTGGCCATCGCCGTCCCGGACGGTCACCGAGACGCGTTGTACCTGCTCGATGTCATTGCACGCGAGCATGTCTCGGTGGTGCACTTCGTGCCCTCCATGATGTCCGTCTTCGTTCCGGAGGTAGAACGGCGCAGGACGTCCGGTGCCTCGCTGCGGCTGGTGTTCGCCTCCGGTGAGGCTCTGGCTCCCACCACGGCCCGGGCACTGCGCCGCGCGATCGGGGGAGTGGCGCTGCACAACCTGTACGGTCCGACGGAGGCCGCGGTCGACGTGACGTATCACGCTGTGACGGACGAAGACTCGGATGTCATGCCGATCGGTGCTCCGGTGTGGAACACCGCGGTGTACGTGTTGGATTCGCGACTGAACCCCACTCCCGTCGGAGTCGCGGGTGAGCTCTATCTTGCGGGTACACAGTTGGCTCGTGGTTACGTCGGTCGCCCCGATCTGACCGCGGATCGATTCGTGGCGCATCCGTTCGCGACGGGTGGAGCTCGTCTCTACCGCACCGGCGACGTCGTGCGATGGAACCGACACGGCGAACTGGAATACGTCGGACGTTCGGACTTCCAGGTCAAGCTTCGCGGCCTGCGCATCGAACTCGGCGAGATCGAATCTGCACTGCTGGCGCAGCGTTCGATCTCCCAGGCGGTCGTCGTCGTGCGCCGCGAACAACTCGTCGGTTACGTCGTACCGTCCGGTGCCTCGGTGGACACCGGAGCCGTACTGGCCGCGCTTCGGGCACGACTGGCGGAATACATGGTGCCGTCGACTCTCATCGTGCTCGCGGAATTCCCACTGGGCGCGAGCGGAAAGCTCGATCGAAAGACGTTGCCCGATCCCGCCTTCGAGGTGACCGAGTACCGGGAACCGACGAACGAGATCGAACGTGTCGTCGCCGACGTCTTTGCTCAGGTGCTGGGTATCGAGCGGGTCGGTCTCGACGACGACTTCTTCGATCTCGGCGGAAATTCGCTCATCGCAACACAGTTGGTGTCCAGGCTGGGCGTCGCTCTGGATACCCGCATCGCGGTGCGGGAGCTCTTCGACACGTCGACAGTGGCCGACCTCGCTGCTCGGTTGGGCACGCTGGTCGCCACCGGTAGTCGCCCGCCACTGGTGCCGCAGGATCGGCCGGAACACATACCGCTGTCGTTGGCCCAGCAGCGGATGTGGTTCCTGAACAAGTTCGACGTGGAATCGGCAGCCAACAACATCCCGATCGCCGTGCGCCTGTCCGGTCTGCTCGACCGCCGCGCGATGCAGATCGCGGTGTCCGACGTCGTTGCTCGGCACGAGTCTCTGCGCACGGTGTTCCCCGAGACGGACGGCACCGCACATCAGGTGATCGTCGACGCGCAGTCGGCCACCCCCGACCTGACGCCTGTCGACATAGCCGCACGCGACGTGGCGGACGCGATGCGCGAACTGGCCACCACCGGCTTCGACCTGTCCAAGGACCTGCCGTTCCGGACGAGGCTGTTCGAGGTCAGTCCCACCGAGCACCTGCTCGTGTTCGTCGTCCATCACATAGCGGCCGACGGATTCTCTCTGGGTCCGCTGACTCGTGACGTGATGAATGCCTATGCCGCGCGGTCGATGAACCAGGAACCGTTCTGGTCTCCGCTGCCGGTCGATTACGCCGACTACAGCCTCTGGCAGCGCGAGGTCCTCGGTTCCGAGAGCGATCCCACCTCCATCGTCTCGCAGCAGATCGACTACTGGACAACGGCATTGGCCGGTCTACCCGACCAGTTGGATGTGCCGTCGGATCGTCCGCGGCCCGCCGTTGCCTCGAACAGCGGTGCGCTGGTGCGCTTCTCGATCGACGAGGATCTGCATCGCGGCCTGATCGACGCCGCGAGAGCCGAGAACGCCTCGCTGTTCATGGTGGTGCACACCTCGCTGGCGGTATTGCTGTCGCGCTTGTCCGGTGAAGCCGACATCGCGATCGGCACTCCGGTCGCCGGTCGTGGCGAGGCCGCTCTCGACGACCTGATCGGCATGTTCGTCAACACCCTGGTCCTGCGCACCGAGATCGATACGTCCCGGCGGTTCGACCAGGTGCTTGCCGACGCCCGAGAAACCGACCTGTCGGCTCTGGCCCACGTGGACGTACCGTTCGAGCGACTGGTCGAAATCCTCAATCCCGCCCGATCCACGGCTCGTCATCCCCTCGTGCAGGTGGTGCTCGCGTTCCAGAACCTGGGTCAGAAAGACCTGGAACTGCCGGGACTGTCGGTGTCCACCGTCGACTTCGAAACCGTGGTCTCGCTGTTCGATCTCCAATTCACCTTCGTGGAGAAGATCGGTCCGGCTGGTGCCCCACAGGGCATGGTCGTCGACGTCACCTACGCGACGGATCTGTTCGACGAGGACACCGTCCTCGTTCTGTGCGAGCGGTTGGTCACCGTCCTGGGTTCGGTCGCGGAGAACCCCGCGGCCGTGGTCGGCGAGATCGAGCTTCTCGACGACGGTGAACGCACCCGAGTCCTCCGTGAGTGGAACGACACCGAGCATCCCGTCGACCGCTCGCAGACCTTGGTCTCGTTGTTCGAGGCCCAGGTCGAGAAGACACCGGACGCAACGGCTCTGGTGTTCGAGGGTGAGTCCCTGACATACGTGGAGTTCTCGAGTCGCGTCAACCGACTCGCTCGCGTCCTGATCTCTTGCGGAGTCGGGCCGGAGACATCGGTTGCCGTCGCCGCTCGTCGGTCGATCGAGCTGCTGGTCGCGATTCATGCCATCGTCACGGCCGGCGGTGCCTACGTACCCATCGATCCGGACCAGCCTGCCGAACGCACCGGCCACATCCTCGACACCGCGGCTCCGGTCTGCATTCTGACGACCGGCCGCGACGGGTTCTCCTTCGCCTCGGACGTCCCCGTTCTCGACATCGCCGAGAATTCGGCCGAGGGTCTCGACGTGTCGGACGCTTCGATCGGCGACGCGGATCGGCGTGCCCCACTGCTGCCGTCGAACGCCGCGTACGTCATCTTCACCTCGGGTTCCACCGGTACCCCCAAGGGTGTTGCGGTGACACACATGTCCATCGTCAACCGCCTGTCGTGGATGCGAGAGCACTTCCCTCTGACTGCCGACGACGTGATGCTGCAGAAGACCCCGGTGACGTTCGACGTCTCGGTACCGGAGCTGTTCTTCCCGTTGCAGATCGGTGCGACGTTGGTGATCGCGAAACCGGACGGTCACCGCGACCCCACGTATCTCGTCGATCTCATCGTCGAACGATCCATCACCGCTGCTCATTTCGTGCCTGCACTGCTCGAGGTGTTCGTCGGAGAGGACGGTGTTTCGCGCGCCGAGTCGCTGCGGATGGTGTTCGCGTCCGGTGAGGCTCTGTCCGCTGGCGTGGGCGCTCGACTACGGGCCGTGTTGCCGAACACGACACTGCACAATCTGTACGGTCCGACCGAGGCTGCGGTCGAGGTGACCTCGTACGACGTGACCGAGGCCGACGTCGACGTGGTGCCGATCGGTGCCCCGGTGTGGAACACCCACACGTACGTGCTGGATTCACGTTTGCGACCGGTTGCTCCCGGAGTCGCCGGCGAGCTCTACCTCGCGGGTGTGCAGTTGGCGCGCGGATATCTGGACCGTTCCGATCTGACCGCCGACCGTTTCGTCGCCGACCCCTACGGCGAGCGCGGCGACAGAATGTATCGCACGGGCGACCTGGTCCGTTGGCGTGACGAGAACCGTCCGGGCATCGCCGGATCGGGTGGGGTCCTGGAATACCTGGGCCGCACCGACTTCCAGGTCAAGCTTCGCGGTCTGCGCATCGAACTGGGCGAGATCGAAACCGTGTTGCGGCGCCATCCGGGTGTCGGATCGGCTGTGGTGCTCGTGCATTCGAGCGAGGTGACCGGCGATCAGCTCGTCGCGTACGTCGTGCCTACTCCTGGGTCGACCCTCGACCCGGCCGAGCTGACCGAGACAGCCGCGGGTTCATTGATCTCGTACATGGTCCCTGCGGCGTTCGTCGTGCTCGATTCCCTGCCTCTCACACCGAGCGGCAAGCTCGACCGTCGATCGCTCCCGGATCCCGAGATCGTTCAGCGCGAGTTCCGAGCACCGAGCACGGCCACGGAAATGGTTGTGTCCGATGTGTTCCGCGAGATTCTGGGCGTGGACCGAGTGGGTGCGGACGACGAATTCTTCGCACTCGGTGGAAACTCACTGGTGGCGACGAGAGTGGCGTCGCGTATCGGCGTCGCACTCGACACCACCGTGTCGGTTCGCGCGATCTTCGAGGCCGCCACGGTGTCTGCGCTCGCAGCCCGACTCGACGAACAGACCGGTTCCGGTGGACGAAAGTCGTTGGTGCGCAGCGAGTTGCCCGAGACGATCCCGCTGTCGCTCGCGCAACGCCGAATGTGGTTCCTGAACCAGTTCGACGTCGACGCCGCAACGAACAACCTTCCGGTGGCCATCGAGCTGACCGGCACGCTCGACGTCGAAGCCCTGGCTGCCGCCGTCGCCGACGTCGTCGAGCGCCACGAGTCGTTGCGCACGATGTATCCCGAGGTCGACGGAACTGCGTCGCAGGTCATCGTCGACGCCGCGCAGGTCGTTCCGGAACTGCACGCCCGTTCGGTCGCCGAGGCCGAGGTCGTCGGTGCGCTCACCGATCTGTTCATGGGCGGATTCGACGTTGCGACGGTACCGCCGCTGCGCGCAGCGTTGCTGCGGATCGAACAGGACCGTCACGTCCTTGCGTTCGTGACCCACCACATCGCTGCCGACGGCTACTCGATGGGACCGTTGACCCGTGATCTGATGATCGCCTACGGGGCCAGGTCTTCCGGCGCGGCACCGAACTGGGAACCACTGCCGGTTCGCTACGTGGACTACACCCTGTGGCAGCTCGCGGAGCTCGGTTCCGAGGACGACCCGCAGTCGCCGATCGCGACGCAGATTCGGCACTGGTCGCACACGCTGTCCGGACTACCCGACGAAATCACGTTCCCCGGTGATCGGCCTCGCCCGGACACTGCGTCGTATCGCGGCGGAAACGTCGTCCTCACGGTCGGTGCTGCAACCCGGGCGAGCCTGGTGGATCTGGCCCGCGACCATCGGTCGTCTCTGTTCATGGTGCTGCACACCGCACTCGCCGTACTGCTCGCGCGACTGTCGGGTGAGCGGGACATCGCGATCGGTACGCCGGTCGCAGGCCGCGGCGACGCGGCACTGGACGATGTGATCGGCATGTTCGTCAACACCCTGGTGTTGCGCACGGACGTCGCGTTGGATTCGTCGTTCGTCGCTGCGCTGGAACATGTCCGGGAAACGGATCTGTCGGCCTTCGGCCACGCGGACGTACCGTTCGAGCGTCTCGTGGAGGCTCTCGATCCGGCTCGTTCGGCCGCGCGACACCCGTTGATCCAGGTGATGCTGACCGTGCAGAACATGGAGCAGACCGAACTCGAGCTGCCCGGACTGCACGTGCGCGGACTCGACCTCGACATCGTCACGGCCAAGTTCGATCTGCAGTTCACGTTCACCGACAATGCCGACGGCAGCACGCGACTCGACGTCACCTATGCTCGCGACCTCTACGACGAGGACACCGCCCGCAGCTTCGGTACCCGGTTGTTGCGCATTCTCGACACGGTCGCCGAGAACTACGGCGCTCCGGTGGGAACCATCGAGTTGATGGACACGGCCGAGCGTGACCACGTTCTGGCGCTTGCCCGTACGGCACCCGCCGTCGCGGATACGCCGGAGACGCTGGTGGACCTGTTCGCCGCTCGCGCCGCCGAGGCACCCGAATCGGTTGCCGTGGTGTTCGGCGATCGCAGCTCGACCTACCGGCAGATCGACGAGGCATCCAATGCTCTGGCCCGCCGCCTGTCGGCGGTCGGAGTGGGGGCGGAAAGCCTTGTCGCCGTGGTTCTTCCGCGGTCCACCGACCTCGTCGTCGGCTTGCTCGGCGTGCTCAAAGCAGGTGGCGGCTACGTCCCGATCGATCCGTCCTACCCGGCCGATCGCATCGAGTTCGTGCTGACCGACTCGCGTCCTGCCGCCCTGTTGACCTGGTCCGGGGTCGAGGTGGATCTGCCGACGACATTGCCGCGGGTAGAGATCGACTCGTCCGACGACGCGGTCGACACTGCGCCGTTGAACCCGACCGAACTGCGTTCACCGCGCTCCGACGCACACGTCGCCTACGTGATCTACACGTCGGGGTCCACCGGTAAGCCCAAGGGCGTGGTGATTCCGCATCGCAATGTCGTTCGCCTGCTCGCGAACACACAGAGCGAGTTCGACTTCGGTCCCGAGGACGTGTGGACGCTGTTCCATTCCTTCGCTTTCGACTTCTCGGTCTGGGAGCTGTGGGGGCCGCTCACCACCGGCGGCACCGTGGTCGTCGTGGACTACTACACGTCACGGTCACCGGAAGCTCTGCGCGAGTTGCTGGTTTCCGAGCGGGTCACCGTGCTCAACCAGACACCGTCGGCCTTCTACCAGTTGGACGAGGCCGATCGAACCGCCGCCACAGCGGCCGATTACGCGCTGCGGTTCGTGATCTTCGGTGGCGAGGCACTCGAGCTGCGCAGGCTGTCCGGTTGGTTCGCCAGGCACGGTGACAGTCGTCCGCGACTGGTCAACATGTACGGAATCACCGAGACCACGGTGCACGTGTCGCACCGCGAGCTCGATGTGACCTCGGCCGCGTCCGCCTCGGGATCTCTGGTGGGACGGGCGATTACAGGACTCGCGGTCTACGTACTCGACTCCCGGCTCGGGCTTCTTCCGGTCGGAGTTCCCGGCGAGATGTACGTCTCGGGCGGCCAGGTCGCGCGCGGATATCTCGGACGAGCAGGATTGAGCGCCACCCGTTTCGTGGCCGATCCGTTCGCTGCGGACGGATCGGTGCTGTACCGCACCGGCGATGTCGCACGGTGGTCCGGTTCGGGCGAACTCGAGTTCGTCGGGCGAGCCGACGATCAGGTCAAGATCCGCGGATTCCGGATCGAGCTGGGCGAGGTCGAATCCGCTGTCGTCGCAGCGGCGACCGTGGGCCAGGCAGCCGTGATCGCTCGCGAGGACACTCCGGGCTCGGCGCGACTGGTTGCATACGTGGTGCCCGCTGCGGGTGCTGTCGTGGACGTCGACACCCTGCGCTCGTCGGTCGCCGAGAACCTCCCCGACTACATGGTGCCGTCCGCGTTCGTCGTACTCGACACCATTCCGTTGACGGTCAACGGAAAGCTCGACCGGCGCGCGCTTCCCGCGCCCGCAGCTCAGCTTCGGCAGTTCCGTTCGCCGTCCACCCCGATCGAGGAGATCGTTGCCGGTGTCTTCGCCGGTGTGCTGGGAGTGGATCGCGTCGGACTCGACGACGACTTCTTCGAGCTCGGTGGAAACTCGCTCGTTGCAACCCAGGTGGTTTCGCGGATCGGTGCCGCCCTCGGCCGAAACGTGCCGGTGCGGATGCTGTTCGAGGCATCGACGGTCGAGTTGCTGGCGCACCGTGTCGAACGCAGCTCCGGGCCCGAGCGCCCTGCGCTGGTGGCGCGGCCGCGCCCGGACTTCGTCCCGTTGTCGCTGGCGCAGCAGCGCATGTGGTTCCTCAACCGGTTCGACAACTCGTCGACGGCCTACAACATCCCGTTCGCGATGCGGTTGAGCGGCAACCTCGACGTCGACGCGCTCGAGCAGGCTGTCCTCGACGTGATCGAACGCCACGAGACCCTGCGTTCGGTGTACCCGGACTCATCGGACGGACCACATCAGGTGATCGTGCCGATGTCCGAGGTGCGCACAGCACTGACCGTCGTGGACACCGATGCCGAATCCGTCGCTACCCGCGTCGGTGAACTGTTGGCGACCACCTTCGACGTCACCGCGTCGATCCCGTTGCAGGCGGTGCTCTTTCGGGTGTCCGACACCGAGTTCGTGCTCGGAATGGTCATCCACCACATCAGTGCCGACGGGTTGTCGACCGTTCCCCTCTCGACCGACGTGATGACGGCGTACGCCGCGCGCTCACGCCGGTCCGATCCGCAGTGGTCTCCACTGGCCGTCCAATACGCCGACTACGCGCTGTGGCAGCGGGAGGTACTCGGCGACGACGGCGATGCCGACTCGATCGCAGCGCAACAGATTCGGTACTGGACGGACGCGTTGGCCGACCTTCCCGAGCAACTGGACCTGCCGTTGGATCACCCACGGCCTGCCGAGCAGACCTTCCGCGGCAGCCGCATCGATTTCCACATCGATGCCGATGTCCGGGCTGCTCTGGTCGCACTCGCGCGTACCCACAACGCCACGGTGTTCATGGCCGTGCACGCAGCATTCGCAACACTGCTGGCTCGCATCTCCGGATCGCAGGACATCGTGGTCGGTACTCCGATCGCCGGCCGCGGCGAAGCGGAGATCGAGAATCTCGTCGGCATGTTCGTCAACACGTTGGTGTTGCGTCTCGACGCGCGCGCCGATGCCAGCTTCGAGGACCTTCTGGTCGCGGCTCGCGAGACCGACCTGCAGGCATTCGCACACGCGGACATTCCGTTCGAGCGTCTGGTCGAGGTGGTGAATCCGGCACGTTCGACGGCTCGGCATCCGCTGTTCCAGGTGGGTTTCTCCTTCCAGAACTTCGTGCGCCGCAGCTTCGAGTTGGACGGTCTCGACATCTCGGCACTCGACACCGACTCGACGACGTCTCAGTTCGATCTGCACCTGATCGTCACCGATACGCCCGGATGGAGCGACCCGCAGAGCGGGGAGCACGGCGGGTTCGGGGCCATGTTGACCTACGCCACCGATCTGTTCGACGAGCGAACCGCCCGGACTCTGGTCGATCGGTTCCAGCAACTGTTGGCCGCGATAGTCGCATCGCCTGCGACGGCCATCGGCGATCTGGATCTCCTGCTCGGCGACGAGCGCGAGACCATCGTCTCGCGCTGGAACGACACGGATCGCAGCATCTCCGAGAGCACGCTGACCGACCTGTTCGCTGCATCGGCCGCGCGAGATCGCGGCGCGGTGGCTCTGATCCACGACGACGGCACACTCACCTACGGTGAGTTCTCCGATCGCGTCGCACGGCTGGCGCGTCACCTGATCTCTGTGGGGGTCGGACCCGAAGTACGTGTGGGCCTTGCAATTCGGCGCTCCGTCGATCTCCTCGTCGGCATGTACGCGATCTCGGCCGCGGGCGGTGCGTATGTTCCGCTCGACCCGGATCAGCCTTTCGAACGCAACTCGTTCGTCCTCGAGACGGCCGAACCCCTGTGTGTGCTCGTCGCCGCGAACGGTGCAGACGAGGACGGGATCGCCTCGGTCGCGACGGCCGTCGACATCACACAGCTGGACCTGTCCGGCTATTCCGCCGAGCCGGTGGCTCCGCACGAGCGGACGTCGTTGCTGCGCCCGGAGAACACCGCGTACGTCATCTTCACCTCCGGTTCGACCGGGCGACCCAAGGGCGTCGCGGTGAGCCACGGTGCCATCGTCAATCAACTCGAGTGGATGCGTGAGGAGTACGGCCTCGGTACCGAGGACGCGTCGCTGCTCAAGACGGCGGCAACGTTCGACCTCTCGGTGTGGGAGTTCTGGTCTCAGCCGACGTCGGGCGGACGAGTCGTCATCGCGGCTCCCGACGGGCATCGCGATCCGGATTACCTCCTGGCGGCAATCCGCGAGCACGAGGTGACGACGCTGCATCTGGTGCCGTCGACGTTGACGATGCTGACCACTGTCGCAGGCGGTTCCCTCGGACCCTCCTTGCGTCGTGTGCTGGCCATCGGCGAAGCACTTCCGGCTGCTCTGGCGCAGGACTTCCGGCGTCGGAACACCGCCGAGCTGTACAACCTGTACGGGCCGACCGAGGCCGCCGTGTCGGTGACGGCTCACCCGGTGACCGATGCCGACACGGTTGTCGTTCCCATCGGTGTGCCGGAAGCGAACACTGCTGTCCACGTTCTCGATTCGCGTCTGCACCCGGTTCCGGCCGGAATCACGGGTGAGCTGTACCTCGCCGGTGATCAGCTCGCACGCGGGTACTTCGGCCGCCAGGATCTCACTGCGGAACGATTCGTTGCGAACCCGTTCTCGGTGAACGGCGGGCGGATGTACCGCACCGGAGACCTGGTGCGGTGGCGTCTGGCGGACGGCGATTCCGAGGGTGCCGAAAGTGCACGACTCGAGTACGTCGACCGAGTCGACTTCCAGGTCAAGATCCGGGGATTCAGGATCGAGCTCGGCGAGATCGAAGCCGCCGTCCGCGCACTGCCTCAGATCGCCGAGACTGCCGTGGTGGTCCACCGGGACTCGGTGGTCGGTCAGCAGTTGGTCGCGTACCTGGTGGGTGTCGACGGATCGGCTCCCGACACGGCGGCGGCCGAGAAGGATCTCGCGCGCGTGCTGCCGTCGTACATGGTCCCGGCCGCGTTCGTTGTGCTCGAACGGCTTCCGCTCAACGCCAACGGCAAGCTCGATCGCGCGGCACTTCCGCACCCGCAGTTCGAGACAGCCGAGTTCCGGGCACCGGTGGGACCCGTCGAGGAGATCGTCGCGCAGACCGTCGTCGATCTGCTCGGCCTCGACCGCGCCGGACGAGACGACGATTTCTTCGCGCTCGGCGGAAACTCGTTGATCGCAACGCAGTTGGTGTCCCGTCTCGGACAGGCGCTCGATGCGCAGGTTCCGGTACGCGCTGTGTTCACCGCCTCGACGGTCGAGGGCCTCGCAGCTCACATCGCGCCCCTCGTCGGTGGGGGAGCCCGTCGGGAGCTGACCTCGGTCGCGCGGCCCGAAGTGCTGCCGCTCTCGGTGGCCCAGGACCGGATGTGGACGATCAACCGAGTCGATCCGGAGTCCGGCGCTTACAACATCCCGGTGGCGGTCCGATTGACCGGCGAGCTCGACGTAGCTGCTCTCGCGGCGGCGTTCGACGACGTGGTGGCCCGACACGAGATTCTGCGGACCCGGTATCCGGAGGGCACGGACGGCCCGATGCAACTCATCGGATCGGTCGCCGACGTCGGGGTCGACCTGACCCCGGAGAAGGTCGACCGAGATGCGTTGCCTGCCCGCCTGATGGAAGTACTGGGAACCGGCTTCGACGTCACGACGGCGGTGCCGGTCCGTGCAGCTCTGCTCGAGATCGGTGCGGACGAGCACGTACTGGCCGTCGTTGCGCACCATATTTCTGCCGACGGTTTCTCCATGGGCCCGCTCATCCGTGACGTGATGGTGGCCTACACGGCACGCGTCGACGGAGGCATGCCCGCGTGGGAGCCGCTCGACGTCCAATACGCCGACTTCGCGATCTGGCAGCGCGAGGTACTCGGCAGCGAGACCGACCCGGACAGCGCGCTCGCCCGACAGCTGTCCTACTGGACCGAGCGACTGTCCGGAGCTCCGGAAGTGCTCGAGCTGCCGACGGATTCACCGCGTCCGGCTCGGCCGTCGATGCACGGCGCGGCCTATCGGTTCACCATCGGCCGGGATGTCGCCGGTCGCATCGAGGCGATCGCGCGCGAGCACGCGGCCACCACGTTCATGGTGGTCCACAGCGCGTTCGCTGTCCTGCTCTCGCGGCTGAGCAACTCCACCGACATCAGCATCGGCACGCCGAGCGCCGGCCGCGGTGAGCAGAAACTAGACGACCTGGTCGGCATGTTCGTCAACACCCTGGTTCTGCGAACCCGAGTGCAGCGCGCCGATTCGTTCCTGGATCTGCTGCAGCAGGCCAAGGAGACCGATCTCGCTGCGTTCGGCAACGCGGACGTACCGTTCGAGCGGCTCGTCGATGCGCTCGGTCGGGCCAGGTCCACTGCGTACACGCCGTTGTTCCAGGTGATGCTGACGTTCCAGAACCACACCACCGGAACGTTCGAGCTGCCAGGACTACGCATCGATGCGCTCGACGCCGGCGACGACCAGGCGAAGTTCGACTTGCAGTTGACCGCGGTCGAGTCGTTCGACGAGGCGGGATCACTTGCTGCGATCGAGGCGACGTTCACCTACGCCACGGCGCTGTTCACCGAGGCGAGTGTCGCGACCTTCGCCGAGCGCTTCGGAAAGATCCTCGAGGCGGTCACGGCCGATCCGACGGTGGCCGTGGGCTCAATCGACGTTCTCACCGACGACGAGAAGGCCGAGTTCGCACCCAAGGCCACTCCGAAGACGATCGACGACCTGCCCGAGTTGGTGGCGCAGGCCGCTGCCGTGGCACCGGACGAGATCGCGTTCGAGCACGAGTCGACGCGAGTGACGTTCGCGGCGATGAACACCAGAGTGGCGCAGACGTCGGCGACGATGGGCGGTGCCATGAAGCCGCAGGCACTCATGACGGTGACATTGTCCGCTCTGGTGCCCGGCATACTTCCGGCCCTCGGTGCACAAGGGCTCACCACGGCTCTGGCATCGTTGATCGAACGTGCGGAGTCGGTGATCGCGTCATCGTGAGCGGCGGCGATCCCGGCGGCACGTATCCCCGCCGACCGCGCGGGGCCAACGAGAACGACACGGCACGGTTTTCGATCAGGAGGAATGGATAGATGGCGTCAGGCGGCCTCGGCGGTAGCTCTTCGACTATCGAGGATCTGCCTCGGCTGGTTCGGAGCGTCGGTGCGCTCGAACCGGATCGGGTGGCGCTGACGCACCTCGGTGTGGAGCTGACCTACGTCGGTCTGGATGCGGAGATCACCGCCCTCGACACGGCCATGGGCGGTGCCCTCGGACCCGACGCCCTGGTGCCCGTGGTGCTGTCCACCGCTGTCCCCGGTCTGATCGAGGCAACCGAGGGTGGCCTCGACGCCGTTGTCGCGGGCCTCCTCGACGATGCGGCGTCGGTGTTGGGACACGACACGGCAGCCGTTTCGGCCGCAGCGGCCGGGCCACGGAGTTCGGCCGAGGCCGACACGCTCTATCGGCGTTTCGTCGAGCAGGTCGAGCGGACCCCGGACGCTCCTGCCCTGACGTTCGCCGGCGAGACGCTGACGTACTCGCAGTTCGCGGATTCGGTGAACCGGTTGGCCCGACACCTGATCGAGCGCGGTGTCGGCCCCGACGCCCGAGTGGGCCTGTCGATTCGTCGATCGATGGACCTGCTGATCGGCATGTACGCGATCACCGCGGCCGGTGGCGCGTACGTTCCTCTCGACCCGGATCATCCATCCGATCGGTTGGGCTACGTCCTCGATATCGCCGAGCCGGTGGTGGTGGTCACGACCTCCACCGATCACCCCGACGTGCCGGCGTCCACCGAGACCGTGTCGGTGGATACGGTCGATCTGTCCGGGTACTCCACCGGCCCGGTGACCGACGAAGACCGCCGCGCCCCACTGTCGTCCAGTGATCTCGCGTACGTCATCTTCACTTCCGGGTCGACCGGACGGCCCAAGGGCGTCGCGGTGGGGCACAGCGCGATCGTGGCCAACATCGCGTGGCGGCAGCGCGAATACGTCATGACTGCCACGGACGTCGTGCTGCAGAAGACGCCGTTCACCTTCGACGTGTCGGTGTGGGAGTTCTTCTGGCCGTTGCAGATCGGTGCCCGCCTGGTGATCGCGGAGCCCGACGGTCATCGGGATCCCGCGTACCTGGCCCGAATCATCGGTGAGCAGAGCGTCACGATTGCCCACTTCGTGCCGTCGATGCTCTCGGTGTACGTCGCCGAACCCGCTGCAGCACAGGTGACGTCTCTGACGACCGTGTTCGCATCGGGTGAAGCACTGCCGGCGCGCACCGTCAATGCCTTTCACCGAATCTCTGCCGCGTCACTGCACAACCTGTACGGCCCCACCGAGGCCGCGGTCGACGTCACGTACTACCGCACGCAGGATGTCGAGGAGGCTGCTGTCCCGATCGGTGCCGCGGTTGCCGACACCGAGCTCTACGTTCTCGACGAGTCGCTGCACCGGGTGCCCAGAGGCGTCGAGGGCGAGCTGTATCTCGCCGGTGTGCAGCTCGCGCGCGGCTATCTGCGCCGAGGCGACCTCACCGCGGATCGTTTCGTCGCCGACCCGTTCGGCGGGCCAGGCGATCGGATGTACCGCACCGGAGACCTGGTGCGCAGGCGCTCCGACGGGCTGATCGACTACATCGGCCGCACCGACTTCCAGGTGAAGCTGCGCGGCCTGCGTATCGAACTCGGCGAGATCGAATCGGCTCTGCTCGCCGAGCCGAACGTGAGCCAGGCTGCGGTACTGGTGCATGCCGACGAGGCCCACGTGGAGCTGGGTGAGCACCTGGTCGGCTATGTCGTCTCGTCCGACCCCGAGATCGATCACAGTGATCTCGCAGCTGCAGTACGGCGTCGCACACCGGATTACATGGTGCCGTCGTTGTTCGTCGTACTCGACGAGTTCCCGCTCAATTCGAGTGGCAAGCTCGACCGAAAGGCCTTGCCGGCTCCCGACTTCGGGTCACTCGTCCGTGAATACCGAGCTCCGGAAACCGAGACCGAGTCCGCGCTCGTCGAGATCTTCCAGAACGTCCTCGGGATGGACCGTGTCGGCATCGACGACGACTTCTTCGCGGTAGGAGGAAACTCTCTCAACGCCACCCGAGTCGTCGCGCGCGTCAACGCCGAACGTGGTGTTTCCGTGGACGTTCGCGCGTTCTTCGATGCTCCCACCGTGGCCGAGCTCGCCGCTGTGGTCGATGCGGCGGAGGCGTCGAGTGGTGCACCCCGTGCGGCGCTCACGGCACAGCCGCGGCCGGAGCGTGTTCCGTTGTCGTTGGCTCAGCAGCGGATGTGGTTCCTGAACCGGTTCGAGCCCGAATCGGCCGTCAACAACATCCCGGTCGCCATCTCGCTGTCCGGCGATCTCGATCTCGATGCTCTGCGTGCGGCAGTCTCGGACGTGTTGGGCAGGCACGAATCCCTGCGGACGATCTATCCGGATCACGCCGGAGTGGGGTACCAGCAGGTGCTCGAACCCGACTCCGCCACAGTGGACGTGGAGTTCTCGGACGTCGATGAGGCCCGGCTGCCGGAGACGTTGCTCGAGTTCGCTCTTCGGCCGTTCGACGTCTCGACCGGCTTGCCCGTGCGCGCCGCCGTACTGGCGCTGTCTCCGACCGAACACATTCTGGCCCTCGTGGTCCATCACATCGCGGCCGACGGTTTCTCGATGGCACCGTTGACGCGAGACGTGGTGACCGCGTACGTGGCCCGCAGTTCCGGACAGGAGCCGGCGTGGACGCCGTTGCCCGTCCAGTACGCCGACTACACGCTCTGGCAGCGGTCGGTGCTCGGAGACGAGAACGATCCGACCTCGCTGATCGCTGCTCAGGAGGCCTACTGGCGCTCGCAGCTGGCCGGCGCACCCGAACAGCTCGACCTGCCGACGGATCGACCGAGGCCGGCGGTGGCGACCACTCACGGCGGTACACACCTGTTCGAGATCGATGCGGACCTCGCCGCGGCGATCGAACAACTCGGGCGTACCCACGGGGCCACGACCTTCATGGTGGTTCACTCGGCACTGGCCGTTCTGCTGGCGACGTTGTCGGCTACCGACGACGTCACGATCGGAACACCGGTTGCCGGTCGTGGCGACGCCGTCCTCGACGACGTCGTCGGCATGTTCGTCAACACGCTCGTGCTGCGCACCACGATCGACCCCGCGGCTGATTTCGAGGATCTGCTGGGCAGAGTACGCGAGACCGATCTCGCCGCGTTCTCGCACGCCGAGGTTCCGTTCGAGCGACTGGTCGAGGTTCTCGCGCCCACTCGCTCGACAGCTCGTCATCCACTGTTCCAGGTCATGCTGACGTTCCAGAACCTGGACGCCACGTCCGTGGAGATCCCCGGTCTTCGGGTGAGCGCGCTCGATTACGAGGCCGATCTCGCGAAGTTCGATCTGCAAGTGACCCTGTGGAACTCGGTGGCCGAGGGGACCGATCCGGCCGGTTTGACCGTAGCGCTGACGTACTCGGCCGATCTGTTCGACGCGTCGACGATGGCCGCATTCGGCGAGCGGTTCCTGCGGGTGCTCGACTCGGTGACTCGTGCGCCTGCCGCGCCCATCGCGGAGATCGATGTGCTCGACGCCGAGGAACGGTTGCAGGTGCTTCGAGCATGGAACGCGACCGGCCACGAGGTGTCGTCGGACCTGACGCTGGTCGAGATGTTCCGAGCGCAGGTCGAGGCCACACCCGATGCGCAGGCGTTGGTGTTCGAGGGCGACCGGCTGACCTATGCCGAGTTCGCCGCCCGAGTCAATCGTGTTGCACGAGAACTTGTCTCGCGTGGAGTCGGTCCGGACACGTTGGTCGCTCTCGCGATGGAGCGCAGCATCGAGCTGTTCGTGGGCATGTACGCGATCGTGACGGCCGGTGGGGCCTACGTGCCCGTCGATCCGAGCCAGCCGCGCGAGCGCAACGACTACATCGCCGAGACGGCGAATCCGGTTCTGGTGTTGTCCTCGACCCGTGATCACCTCGAACTCGGCGGATTCGAAACGATCGATATCGACGCGCTGGACGTCTCGGCACATTCGGCCGAACCTCTCGTCGACGCCGATCGCCGGGGATCGTTACGCCCGCACAACCTCGCCTACGTCATCTTCACGTCGGGATCCACCGGCCGCCCCAAAGGCGTCGGCGTCTCGCACGAATCGATCGTCAACCGTTTGTCGTGGATGCAGCACGAGTATCCGCTGACCGCCTCCGACGTGGTGCTGCAGAAGACGCCCGCGACGTTCGACGTCTCGGTCTGGGAGTTCTTCTGGGCTCTGCAGAACGGTGCCTCGGTGGCCGTCGCTGTACCGGACGGCCATCGCGACCCCGCGTATCTGCTCGATATCATTGCGCGCGAACAAGTCTCGGTGGTTCACTTCGTTCCCTCGATGATGTCGGTGTTCGTACCCGAGGTCGTTGCGCGCGCCGAGTCCGCAGCAACCCTGCGGCTGGTGTTCGCCTCCGGTGAGGCGTTGACACCGACGACTGCGCAGGCGCTGCGCCGGGCGCTGACGGCCATCGAGATCCACAACCTCTACGGCCCGACCGAAGCCGCGGTGGACGTGACGTACCACCGAGTCACCGACGACGACACCGCCGTCGTACCGATCGGTGCGCCGGTCTGGAACACGGCCGTCTACGTACTGGACTCCGCTCTGCGACCGGTGCCGGTCGGAGTGCACGGAGAGCTCTACCTCGCCGGAACGCAGCTTGCTCGAGGCTACGTCGGGCGACCGGATCTGACGGCGGATCGCTTCCTGCCCAACCCGTTCGACGAAGACGGAGCCCGGATGTATCGCACGGGCGACGTGGTGCGTTGGCTGCCCGGCGGCGAACTCGACTACGTCGGACGTTCGGACTTCCAGGTCAAGCTTCGCGGTCTACGGATCGAACTGGGTGAGATCGAAGCGGCCCTGCTCGAGCAGCCGTCGGTGAGCCAGGCGGTCACCGTGGTCCGTGCCGATCGGTTGGTGGCCTATGTGGTCGGCACCGGGAGCGTGGACACGCAGTCTCTGCGTGGTGCATTGAGCGAGCGCCTCGCCTCGTACATGGTGCCCGCCGTGATCGTCGTTCTCGATGCTCTGCCCCTCGGTGCCAGCGGCAAGCTGGACCGCAAGGCCCTGCCGGATCCCGAGATCGAGGAAGTCGAGTATCGCGCACCGTCGAATCCCGTCGAGGAGATCGTCGCTCGGGTGTTCGCGGACGTTCTCGGAGTCGACCGCATCGGCGTCGACGACGATTTCTTTGCCCTCGGTGGCAACTCTCTCGTCGCCACCCAGGTGGTCTCGCGATTGGGTAGCGAACTGGATGCGACCGTTCCGGTCCGTGCACTGTTCGAGGCCAGTACGGTTGCGGCACTGGCGGTTCGGGTGGAGAGTCACCTGGGTGACGGTGCCGCGGCACCGCTGGTTCCGCAGGCTCGGCCGGAGACGGTTCCGCTGTCGATGGCGCAGCAGCGGATGTGGTTCCTGAACCGATTCGATCCCGAGTCGGCCGTGAACAACATTCCGGTGGCCATCCGGTTGCGTGGTTCGTTGGACACGGCTGCGCTGCGCGCTGCCGTGTCGGACGTCCTCGAGCGCCACGAATCCCTGCGCACGGTGTACCCGGCTGTGGACGGCTCGGGACACCAACTCGTGGTCCCCACCCGTACCGTCGTCCCGGATCTCGAGCCGGTCGCGGCAACCGCCGATTCGGTCGTGGCCGACGTGACCGCCTTCGTAGCCGCAGGCTTCGACGTCACTGCTGCAGTTCCGTTGCGCGTGAGGCTGTTCGAGGTCTCGGAGCAGGAACATGTCCTGGTGTTCGTGGTGCATCACATCAGCGCCGACGGTTGGTCGATGGGTCCGCTGACCCGCGACGTGATGACCGCGTATCTCGCACGAGTGGCGGGCGAGTCGCCGTCCTGGCAGCCGCTTGCGGTGCAGTACATCGACTTCACGCTGTGGCAGCGGTCGGTACTCGGTAGCGAGGCGGATTCGGCGAGCTTGATCTCCCGGCAGGCGTCGTTCTGGCGCGAGACGCTGGCGGAGATGCCGGCCGAGCTCGCTCTTCCGCACGATCGGCCACGTCCCGCCGAGTCCTCGGGGGCCGGTGGCCGCGTCGAATTCGAGATCGCCCCCGACGTCCATGCCGGTCTCACTGCCCTGGCCAGGGAGAGCGGCACCACGACGTTCATGGTGCTGCACACTGCCCTCGCGGTATTCCTTGCGCGCATGTCGAATTCGACGGACATCGCCGTCGGCACGGCCATCGCCGGACGCGGAGATGCCGCACTCGACGACGTGATCGGAATGTTCGTCAACACCCTGGTCCTGCGTACCGAGGTGAACCCGGGCAAGGGCTTCGACGGCATGCTTGCCGACGTCCGCGAGGTCGATCTGGCGGCCTTCGCGCACGCCGATATCCCGTTCGAGCGTCTGGTCGATCTTCTCGACCCCGAACGCTCCGCTTCGCGACATCCGCTGTTCCAAGTTGCGATCGCCTTCGAGAACCTGCCGCCGAGCACCTTCGCGCTGCCCGGGTTGGAGGTCTCGGCCGTCGATCTCGACGTCGAGACGGCCAAGTTCGATCTGTCGCTGACGTTGCGTGAGTCCGACGGCGGCGGTATGTCCGCGGCGTGGCTCTACTCGCGCGATCTGTTCGACGAGTCGACCATCGTGGGCTTCGCCGACCGCTTCCGCCGCCTTCTCGACGGTGTGGTGGCGGATCCGAGTACTCCGGTCGGCGACCTGGGGATTCTCTACGAGGACGAATACGACCGTTTGACGCACGTGCACGGAGACGAGGTGTTGGCAGGCGGCACTCTCGCCGAGATCTTCGCTGCCGGAGCGGCTCTCGATCCGCAGGCGATCGCTATCCGCTACCGCGATCGCTCCATCACGTACGCCGAACTCGACAGCACGTCGTCTCAGCTCGCTCGTCTGCTCATCTCCAGAGGCGTGGGGCCGGAGACCGTTGTCGCGCTCGGGTTCCAGCGCTCCTACGAGATGGTGCTCGGGGTCTGGGCCGTGGCCAAGGCCGGCGGTGCCCACCTCCCGGTCGACCCGACATATCCGAGCGACCGCATTGCCCACATGGTCGGTGATTCCGGTGCGGTACTCGGCCTGACCGCCGCGGCACACCTGGCGTCGGTGTATGGATCGAGCGGCGGTCCGGAATGGATCCGTCTCGACGACGACGACGTGGTGGCGGCGGTGCGCGCTCACTCGGCCGATCCGATCACCGATGCGGATCGACTGCGGCCGTTGGTGTTCCAGAATCCGGCTTACGTCATCTACACCTCGGGCTCGACCGGTAAGCCCAAGGGCGTCGTGGTGACGCACGCCGGGCTCGGGGGCGTGCTCGATGCCGCCGGCGATCTGTACCACCTGACACCGTCGGCGCGATTCCTGCACATCTGCTCGCCGAACTTCGATCCGTCCGTCCTCGAGTGGATGGCGGCGTTCTCGGTAGGTGCAACTCTGGTGATCGTGCCCGCCGAGATCCTGGGCGGTACCGAGTTGTCCGAGCTGCTGGAGGCCGAGCAGGTCAGCCATTCGATCATCACTCCCGCGGTGCTCGGCACGATGGATCCGACGGGTCTCGACGCGCTCGAAGTGCTCTCGGTCGGCGGCGACGTCACCACACCGGAACTGCTCGCGCGATGGGCCCCTGGCCGCAAGTACTTCAACGGCTACGGACCGACCGAGACGACCATCATCTCGAGCTTCGCAGACCTGACTCCCGGCGAACCGATCACCGTCGGACGGCCCATTCACGGTATGTCGGCTCTGATTCTCGACGATCGATTGCGTCCGGTGCCGTCCGGAGTTGCCGGTGAGCTCTACCTGGCCGGCGGCGCTCTCGCTCGCGGTTATCTCGGTCGGCCCATGCTGTCCTCCGAGCGCTTCGTAGCCAACCCCTACGGTGTCGGCGGCGGCCGGATGTATCGCACCGGAGACGTGGTGCGTTGGACCGAGGATCTTCAACTCCAGTTCGTGGGCCGCACCGATTTCCAGGTGAAGGTGCGTGGGTTCCGTATCGAACTCGGCGAGATCGACTCGGCACTGACCGCGTACCCGAGTGTCGAGTTCGCCGTGACACTCGGACACCGGTTGCCCTCGGGGGTCACCACGCTCATCTCGTACGTACTCCCGGTCCGCGACGCATCGGTCGACGTGGGCGACCTGACGACGTTCGTCGGAAAAGCGCTGCCCAACTATATGATTCCGGCATCGATCACGGTGCTCGACGCGGTGCCGCTGACATCGGTCGGCAAGCTCGATCGGGCAGCACTTCCTGCTCCGGCGTTCGAGGCACGCGAGTTCGTCGCGCCGGCCACCGCGGTGGAGCAGAGCGTGGCGACCGTGTTCGCGGAGGTGCTGGGAGTCGATCGGGTGGGTGCCCAGGACGACTTCTTCGAGCTCGGTGGCAACTCGCTCATCGCGACGCAGGTGGTCTCGCGTCTCGGTGCAATTCTGGACACCACCGTGCCCGTACGCATGCTGTTCGAGGTGTCCACCGTCGCAGCGCTGGCGGATCGCCTCGAGTCCGGCGTCGGTTCGGGCTCGCGTGCGCCGCTCGTGGCTGGACCTCGGCCCGAGCGTCCACCACTGTCGTTGGCACAGCAGCGCTACTGGTTCCTCAACCAGTTCGACACGTCGTCGGCCGTGGACAACATTCCGTTCGCGGTACGTCTGACCGGTGCGCTCGACACGGCGGCATTGGCGGCCGCCGTGGGCGATGTGGTGGAACGCCACGAATCGTTGCGCTCGCTCTACCCGGACTCCGAACACGGACCGTTCCAACGGGTACTCCCGGCTGACGAGGCCACCCTGGACCTGTCGGTGCGGACAGTTGCAGCGGCCGACCTGCCGGAGACGGTGAGCCGCTTCTTCCTGCGCGGCTTCGACGTGACCCGCGAGGTTCCGGTGGACGCGATGCTGGTGCGAATCGACGGGGAGGACGTCGAGCACGTCCTTGCGTTTGTCGTCCATCACGTTTCCGCTGACGGTGCATCGATGGGACCGTTGGCAACGGATGTGATGACCGCATACACCGCGAGAGCGGCAGGCTCGGCTCCGGACTGGGAACCCCTGCCGGTGCAGTACGCGGATTTCGCGCTGTGGCAGCGCACCGTTCTCGGCTCCGACGACGACGAGAATTCTGTTGCGTCGCAACAGGTTCGGTACTGGAAAGAAGCGCTGGACGGTCTGCCCGACCAGCTGGTGCTGCCCACCGACCGACCCCGCCCCCCGACCCAGAGTTTCCGGGGCGAGACGGTGCGCTTCACCGTGGATGCCGCGGTGCACGCTGCCGTCGCCGACCTCGCGCGGGCACGTCAGGCCAGCGTCTTCATGGTCGTCCACTCGGCCTTCGCCGCGTTCCTGGCACGTGTGGCAGGAACCGAGGACGTCGCCATCGGGACTCCCATCGCCGGCCGCGGCGAGAGAGCGCTCGATCCCATGATCGGCATGTTCGTCAACACGTTGGTGTTCCGGTCCACGGTGCACCCCTCCATGACGTTCGAGGAGTTGCTGGCACAGGCTCGCGAGCGCGACCTGTCGGCATTCGCCCACGCGGACATACCGTTCGAGCGTCTGGTCGAGGTACTCAACCCGGTGCGTTCCACCGCGCGAAATCCGCTGTTCCAGATCGGCCTGTCGTTCCAGAATCTGGCCGATCTCAGCTTCGAGTTGCCGGGGCTGACCGTCCGCGGTGTCGACGCCGAGTCGACCCTCGCCAAGACCGACCTCCAACTGACGGTGTCCGATCGCTACGCCGCCGACGGCACGCCTGCGGACATGGACGCCGAATTCACCTTCGCCACCGACCTGTTCGACAGATCGACGGTCGAGGCCTTCGCTCGTAGATTCGTCGCGGTGCTGGCCGCGGTGGCTGCAGACCCGAGTGCAGTCGTCGGAGATCTGGACCTGCTCGACGAGGCAGAGCGAACGACGATCCTGGACACGTGGAACGACACCGATCACGATGTCGATCTGTCGCAGACCCTGGTGTCGCTGTTCGACGCTCAGGTCGACGCCCGTCCCGACGCTCCGGCGCTCAGGTACGCCGGCCGGACGCTGACCTATCGCGAGTTCGACAGTCGGATCAACCGTCTGGCGCGGCGGTTGATCGCCGCTGGAGTGGCCCCGCAGGTGACGGTGGCGCTTGCGCTCGGGCGTTCGGTCGAATTGCTCGTCGCGATGTACGCGGTGAGCAAGGCAGGCGGAATCTATGTGCCGCTCGATCCGGATCAGCCGGCTGCCCGCATCGCCGACATCGTCGACGACGCATCGCCACTGTTGATCCTGAGCTCGACTCGTGACGGGTTCTCGGCTCCCGAGGGCAACGGTCGGTCCGTGCCCGTCGTGATGGTCGACGCGGATTCGGACGAGTACGCACACATCTCGGATGCACCGATCGCCGACGACGAACGACGTGCGCCGCTGCGTGCCGCGAACACGGCATACGTGATCTTCACGTCGGGCTCGACCGGTCGACCCAAGGGTGTCGCCGTCAGCCATCGCGCCATTGTCAACCAGTTGCTCTGGGCGCGTGCGGAATACGGCATCGGCGTCGACGACGCGGTGCTGCTCAAGACCGCGGCGACCTTCGATCTGTCGGTATGGGAATTCTGGACGGCGTCGATCGCCGGCGGTTGCACCGTGATCGCCGAGGCCGGTGGACACCGCGACCCGAGCTACCTGCTGAACCTGATGACCGAGGCGAACGTGACGACGCTGCACACGGTGCCGTCGATGCTCGACGCATTGATCGCGGCGTCCGGGGGCACGCTGCCGTCCGGCCTGCGTCGAATCCTGGCCATCGGCGAAACACTGCCGCCTACCACCGCTCAGCGTGCGCTCCGCGCTACGCGGGCACGCCTGGACAATCTGTACGGCCCCACCGAGGCAGCGGTGTCGGTCACCGCGCACCGGGTGCACGACTCCGGGACGGGGCCGGTTCCCATCGGTGCTCCGGAATGGAACACCCGTGTCTACGTGCTGGATTCACGTCTGTCGCCGGTCCCGGTCGGTGTCACGGGAGAGCTCTATCTCGCGGGCACGCAGTTGGCCGACGGTTATGTCGGGAGGCCGGATCTCACCGCGGAGCGGTTCGTGGCCAACCCGTTCTCGCCGGGCCGACGGCTCTATCGCACAGGCGATCTCGCAGCATGGCGTAGCGACGGTGAACTGGAGTACGTGGGTCGTTCGGACTTCCAGGTCAAGATCCGGGGCTTCCGCATCGAGCTCGGCGACATCGACGCCGCGCTCCGCTCGATCGAATCGGTACGCGATGCGGCCGTGGTCGCCTCGAACGACGAACGCCTCGGGGATCGACTGGTCGCCTACGTGGTGCCCGTCGACGGTGTAACGGTCGATTCCGAGTCCCTGCGCGCGTCGATGGCGTCGTCGGTGCCGTCCTACATGGTGCCGTCCGCCTTCGTGATCCTCGATGTCCTGCCACTCAACGCCAACGGCAAGCTGGACCGAAAGGCCCTGCCGGAACCGGTGTTCGAGGCCGCGGAGTTCCGGGCCCCCACCGATCTCGTCGAGGTGACGGTTGCCGGTGTGTTCGCGGACATCCTCGGTGTCGAGCGCGTGGGTCTGGACGACGATTTCTTCGCGCTCGGCGGAAACTCGCTGATCGCCACCCAGGTGGTCTCACGTCTGGGCTCCGCACTCGACACCGTGGTTCCGGTGCGAGCGATCTTCGAGTCGCCGACGGTGCTGGGACTTGCCCGCGCCATCGAATCCACCGTCGGTGCCGGTGCGCGCCGTGCTCTGGTGCAGCGCAGGCGGCCCGAGCAGGTTCCGCTGTCGCTGGCACAGCAGCGGATGTGGTTCCTGAGCCAGTTCGATCCCACCTCGGCGGTGAACAACATTCCGGTGGCGATCCAGCTGTCCGGCGATCTCGACGTGCCCGCACTGGTGCGAGCGGTGACGGATGTGGTCTCGCGGCACGAGATTCTGCGCACCGTGTACCCCGAGGTCGACGGGCGAGGCAGTCAGGTCGTCCTCGGCCTGGCCGAGGGCGCACCGTCCGTCGACGTCATCGACACGGCAGCCGCCGATGTGCCCGAGACGTTGCGGCGGTTCGTGTCCGAGGGCTTCGACGTCACCAGCGCCGTTCCGGTGCGGGTGACGATCCTGCGCATCGACGAGCGTGAGCACGTCCTGGCTTTCGTGGCCCACCACATCGCCGCGGACGGGTTCTCCATGGGACCGTTGACCCGCGACATCATGGTCGCCTACACCGCCCGTGCGGCGGGCGAGGATCCGCAGTGGGCACCGTTGCCCGTCCAGTACGCAGATTTCACGCTGTGGCAGCACGAGTTGCTCGGCACCGACGGTGATCCCGAATCGCCCATGGCTCAGCAGCTCGGCTACTGGCGTTCGGTACTGCGCGGCGCGCCTGCACAACTCGATCTGGCGACCGATCGACCGCGGCCGGCGGTGGCGACGAACAGAGGAGCGGCGTACAACTTCTCGCTCGACGCCGAACTGCACGAGAGTATCGCCCGGGCGTCTCGGGAGAACAACGCGACGGTGTTCATGACCGCGCACACTGCTCTCGCAGTGCTGTTGGCTGCGCTGGCGGGAACCGACGACGTGGTGATCGGGACGCCGGTGGCCGGACGCGGAGATTCCAACCTCGACGACCTCGTGGGTATGTTCGTCAACACCCTCGCACTGCGCACGTCCGTCGAGCCGGGCATGACATTGCGCGATCAGCTCGCTCTGGTGCGAGAGGTGGACCTCGGGGCGTTCTCGCACTCCGACATACCGTTCGAGCGACTCGTCGACGCGATCGCGCCGGAACGGACGCAGGCCAGGCACCCGATCTTCCAGGTGATGCTCACGTTCCAGAACCTCACCGAACAGTCGTTCGCGCTTCCCGGGCTCGACATCGACG
The DNA here is from genome assembly GCF_002258735.1 of Rhodococcus sp. WWJCD1. NCBI lineage: Bacteria > Bacillati > Actinomycetota > Actinomycetes > Mycobacteriales > Nocardiaceae > Rhodococcus > Rhodococcus sp. WWJCD1. The sequence continues at coordinate 187,847 of NZ_NOXY01000003.1, read as the reverse complement.
GTGTCGATCTGTCGAGTGCGATCGCGAAGTTCGATCTGCAGGTGACACTGTGGGAGAAGTTCGACTCCGCAGGCGCGCCCGATGGCGTCGACGTCCAATTCGACTACGCCACAGATCTGTTCGACGAATCGTCGATGGCAGCCTTTGCACGCAGGCTGGTCCGGGTTCTCGAGTCGATGACGGCCGAGATCGACCGGCCCGTCGGCGACGTCGATCTCCTCGAGCCTGCCGAGCGCACCGCCGTCCTCGAACAGTGGAACGCGACCGACCGCGAGATCGACGATCGGCACACTCTGGTCTCCCTGTTCGCCGAGCGGGTAGCAGCAGCACCGAACAACGTGGCCCTGGGCTTCGGCGACGAGCAGATCGACTACGCGGAGTTCTCCGGACGGGTGAATTCGCTTGCCCGAGTACTCATCGGGGAGGGCGTAGGACCCGAGACCGTGGTCGCGATCGCGATGCGCCGTTCGCCGGACATGCTCGTCGGCATCTACGCCGTCCTCGCTGCAGGCGGTGCCTATGTGCCGGTCGACCCGGACCAGCCGTCCGATCGGATCGAGTACATCCTCGAGACGGCAGCACCGGTCGCGGTGCTGACCACCACTCGCGACGGCGGCGTCGCCGGTTCGTCCGTTCCGCAGATCCGGTTGGACACCGTGGACACCGATGCGTCCGCGACCCGACCGGTCGAGGATTCGGAGCGACTGGCACCGCTGAGGCCGTCGGACACCGCCTACGTCATCTTCACCTCGGGCTCGACGGGCAAGCCCAAGGGTGTGGCCGTCACGCACGCCGCCATCGTCAACCGTCTGCTGTGGATGCAGCACGAGTACGGTCTGACCGTCGACGATGTGGTGCTGCAGAAGACGCCTGTGACGTTCGACGTCTCGGTGTGGGAGTTGTTCTGGCCGTTGCAGATCGGTGCCCAGCTCTACATCGCCGAGCCGGACGGTCATCGGGACCCCGCATATCTGGTGGAGACGATCGAACGCCGTGGTGTCACCACTGCACACTTCGTTCCTTCCTTGCTCGCCGTGTTCGCTGCCACCGACGGCATCGAGCGATGCAGCGCTCTGCGGATGCTGTTCGCATCGGGTGAGGCCCTACCGGTTTCGGTAGCCGCAGGCATCCGCCGGGCACTGCCCGCAGTAGAACTGCACAACCTGTACGGGCCGACCGAGGCCGCCGTGGACGTGACGTTCCATCGGGTCACCGACGCAGACACCGTGTCGGTGCCGATCGGCGTGCCGGTCTGGAACACCCGGGTCACCGTGCTGGATGCTCGGCTGCGCCCGGTGCCGATCGGCGTGCCGGGCGAGCTGTACCTGGCCGGAACCCAGCTGGCCCGTGGCTATCTGGGACGACCCGACCTGACGGCAGACCGATTCGTCGCAGATCCGTACGGGCGAGCGGGAAGCCGGATGTACCGCACCGGCGACCTCGTACGCTGGAACACCGGGGGAGAGCTGGAGTACCTGGGGCGCACCGACTTCCAGGTCAAGCTCCGCGGCCTTCGCATCGAGCTCGGTGAGATCGAGTCGGCGCTCATCGCCGACCCGACCGTCGATCAGGCCGTCGTGCTCGTGCGGCAGACACCGTCGTCGGGCGAAATTCTGGTGGGCTACGTGGTACCCGCCTCCGGCGCGGTCGTCGATCCGGCGGCCCTGACGGCGGTCGCGGCGCGGACGGTGCCCGAATACATGGTTCCGGCGTCGGTGGTGGTTCTCGAATCACTTCCGCTCGGACCGAACGGCAAGCTGGACCGACGGGGACTACCGGATCCCGAGTTCGGTAGCGACGCCGAGTTCCGCACTGCGAGCACCGATACCGAGCGCATCATCGCCGACGTGTTCGCCGACGTCCTGGGACTCGAGACGGTGGGCGTCGACGACTCCTTCTTCGCTCTCGGTGGTGACAGCATCGTGTCCATTCAGTTGGTCTCGCGCGCCAAGGCGAGAGGAATCCAGTTCGGCCCACGAGATGTGTTCGAGCGCAAGACCGTTGCCGGGCTGGCCGAGGTGGCCGTCGTCGTCGGCGAGGGTGCGGACACGGTCGTCCTCGACGAACTCGACGGCGGTGGGGTCGGCTGGCTGCCGCTGCCACCGTTCGGTGCGGCACTGCTGCAGCGCGGCGGTGGGTACCGTCGCTTCCATCAGGCGCTCACACTCGAGCTCCCGGCAGGCATCGACCGCGACGGTGTCGTGGCCACGCTCACTGCTGTCGTCGACCACCACGACGTTCTTCGGTCCACCCTCGTGCACGACGATCGTGGCTGGGGCCTCGAGGTGGGCGAGTCCGGTTCGGTGGACGTCGACGGGCTGCTGACGACCGCGTCGTCGGACGGTGGAGCCGCCGCGGTGGATGTGGCGGTCGGATCGCTCGATCCGGAGAACGGGCGCATGCTCGCGTTCGTGTGGGTCGAGAGCGCGCCGAACACATTGACCGTCGTCGCACATCACCTCGTCGTCGACGGCGTGTCGTGGCGAATCCTGGTGCCGGACTTCGTGTCCGCGTGGGCGCAGATCGCCGGCGGTGCCGACCCGGTGCTGCCGGATGTGGGTACGTCGATGCGGCGCTGGACACACGCACTCGTGGAGGAAGCGGCGCGCCGGACGGACGAGTTGCCGCAGTGGCGCAGCATCGCTCGGACCCCGGACCCGGTCCTGGGGGAGCGGGCCTTCGAGCCGGCCGTCGACGTGGTGGACACCCTCGAGCGAGTCGAGATGTCCCTGTCGTCGGATGCGACGCGCACGTTGCTGACCACGGTTCCCGAGATCTACCACGGCGGAGTCGCGGACGGACTGCTCGCCGCACTCGCGCTGGCAGTCACCGCCCTGCGCAAGGAACAGGGGATCGATGCCCCCGCAACACTGCTTCAGCTCGAAGGCCACGGCCGCGAGGAGGCCGTGGTCCCCGGAGCAGATCTGGGCCGGACCGTGGGCTGGTTCACCAGCCTCTTCCCGGTTCGACTCGACCTGACCGGAATCGACGTCGACGACGCCCTCGGCGGCGGCTCTGCCCTCGGCGACGCCGTGAAGGCCGTCAAGGAGCAGATGCTGGCGTTGCCCGACCGAGGAATGGGGTGGGGGCTGCTGCGCTACCTCGATCCCACGAGCGAGACGGAGCTGGCGGCGCTGTCCACCGGGCAGATCAGCTTCAACTATCTCGGTCGGGTCGGTACCGGTGAGGTACCGGAGGACATGAAGTCTCTCGGCTGGTTGCCTGCCGAGGACACCGCAGGTCTGACTGCAGCCGGTGATCCGGACATGGCCGCGAACAAGACGATCGACATCAACGCCATCGTGGTCGACACCGACGACGGCAGCGCCCTGAGTGCTTCGCTGGCGTTCCCGCGGGGCGCGATCTCCGAGGCGACCGTGGCGCGTCTGGCACAACTGTGGTCGGAGCTGCTCGACTCGCTCGCGGCCCACGCACGTACCCGCGGTGCCGGTGGCCTCACTCCGTCGGACCTTCCGTTGGCGCGCGTGAGTCAGGCCGACATTCTCGGCTTCGAGCAGCGTTATCCGGCACTGACCGACGTGTGGCCGCTGGCACCGTTGCAGCAGGGCTTGCTGTTCCATGCCCTGTTCGCCGATACCTCGCTGGACGTCTACACGATGCAGGTCGTTCTCGACCTGGCAGGCGAGGTCGATCAGGAGCGTTTGCGCGATGCCGCACAGGCCCTACTGGATCGGTACGAGAACCTACGCGCAGTGTTCGCGGTGACCGCGGACGGCGACAGTGTGCAGATAGTTCAGCAGGGCGTGCGGTTGCCTTGGCGCAGTGTCGATCTCAGCGGTGTCGAGGAGAACGCGCGCGCCGCCGCGGTCGCGGCGGCACTGGACGAGGATCAGCGGGAGCATTTCGACATCACCACCGCCCCGTTGTTGCGGTTCTTGCTGATTCGCCTCGGGCCCACGACGTACCGACTGGCGATGACCAACCATCACGTGCTGCTGGACGGCTGGTCGCTGCCGCTGGTGATGAAGGAGCTGCTCTACCTCTACGCCGTCCGTAGCGACACCTCGTCGATGCCGCGTCCGCGCTCGTATCGCTCGTTCCTGCAGTGGCTCGGTCAGCGCGACCCGGAGACCTCCCGGCAGGCGTGGGCCCGTTCGCTCGACGGCGTCGACGAACCGACACTGCTGACTCCACCGACCCTGGGCCGCGAGATCTCCACCCGATCGGCGGAGACCGAGGTGCGGATCGAAGCGGAGGCCACCGCAGCGTTGATCGCGCTCGGTGGACGCCTCGGCGTCACCGTGAACACGTTGGTACAGGCCGCGTACGGAATGCTGTTGGCTCAGATGACGGGCCGCGACGACGTGGTCTTCGGGGCCACGGTGTCGGGTCGTCCCGCGGACCTGCCCGGAGTCGAATCGATGATCGGCTTGTTCATCAACACCATTCCGGTACGAGTTCGCCTCGATGCTCACGACACAGTGGAGCAGTACCTCACGCGGCTCCAGGGTGAGCAGGCCGATCTGCTCGATCACCACCACGTGGGATTGGCGGACATCCAGCGGGATGCGGGGTTGGGCAACCTGTTCGACACGTTGACGGTGTTCGAGTCGTACCCGGTGAACGAGGCGGAGTTGGCGCAGCAGGCCGCATCGATCGACGGCATGACCGTCGAGGGTGTCGGCTCCAACGACAACACCCACTACCCGCTGACCCTGCTCGTGGTGGCGAACGAGGAAGTGACGCTGACGGCGAAGTACATCAGCGACCTCTTCGACACCCGTGCGGTCGAGTCGATCCTGGCGCGCATCGTCTCGCTGCTCGCTACGTTCGCGGCGGACCCCACGCGCCGGGTTCTCGACATCGACCTGCTCGACACCGCGGAGCGCACACGGATACTCGACGAGTGGAACGGCACTGCCCGCGAGATCGACTCCGCGGCAACGCTCGTGTCGATGTTCGAGGAGCGGGTGACGCAGTCCCCGGACCGGATCGCGGTCTCCTTCGAGGGCGATCGAGTGACGTACGCGGAATTCGCGGGTCGAGTGAACGCGCTTGCGCGACTGCTGATCCGCGAGGGCGTCGGCCCGGAAACGATGGTCGCGATCGCCATGCGCAGATCGGTGGACATGCTCGTCGGTGTCTACGCGGTGCTGACCGCGGGTGGGGCATACGTCCCGATCGATCCCGACCAGCCGGCCGAACGCGTCGAGTACATCCTGGCGACGGCCGATCCCGTTGCGATTCTGACCACGGAGGCGGATTCGTCTGCAGTGGAATCGGTCTCGTCCGTCGCGCCGCGGATCGAGGTCGATTCCGTCGACCTCGCCGGATTCGCCACCGATGCGGTTCGCGCCGACGAGCGGCGCGCCGCGCTGCTCTCCGACGACGTCGCGTACGTGATCTTCACCTCGGGCTCGACGGGCAAGCCCAAGGGTGTCGCCGTGACGCACGCCGCCATCGTCAACCGGCTCGTGTGGATGCAGGACGAGTACGGTCTGACCGTCGACGATGTGGTGCTGCAGAAGACGCCGGTGACGTTCGACGTGTCGGTGTGGGAGCTGTTCTGGCCGTTGCAGATCGGTGCAGAACTGGCGATAGCGAAGCCGGACGGGCATCGCGACCCGGCCTACCTGGTCGAGATCGTCACCGAGCGGTCGGTCACCGTCGCACACTTCGTGCCGTCGATGCTGGCCGTGTTCGCGACAGCGGACGGAGTCTCGCGGTGTTCGAGCCTGCGCATGCTCTTCGCGTCGGGTGAGGCGCTGCCGGTGTCGGTCGCCTCGGCAATCGGTACGGCACTGCCGAACACGAACCTGCACAACCTGTACGGACCCACCGAGGCCGCGGTGGACGTGACCTACCACCGCGTCACCGCCGCCGATGTCGCCGGCGTACCGATCGGTGTGCCGGTGGCCAACACTCGGGTGACCGTGCTCGACGCACGGCTGCGGCCGGTGCCGGTCGGCGTCGCGGGTGAGCTCTACCTCGCGGGAGTCCAGTTGGCCCGCGGCTACCTCGGGCGAGTGGATCTGACCGCAGACCGGTTCGTTGCCGATCCGTACGGTGCACCGGGTACGCGGATGTACCGGACCGGCGACCTGGTCCGGTGGAACGTCGACGGCGAACTCGACTACATCGGCCGCACCGACTTCCAGGTGAAACTGCGCGGCCTGCGCATCGAGCTCGGTGAGATCGAGGCGGCGTTGACCGCTCACCCCGACATCGACCGGTCGACCGTACTGGTGACGTCGACGGTATCGGGCGAAATCCTGGTCGGCTACGTCGTTCCTCGTACCGGTGCGTCGGTGGACGTGAGCGAGCTGACCTCGTTCGCAGGCAGCCGACTCCCCGGCTACATGGTGCCGACACAGATCATGGTGCTCGCCGAGTTCCCGCTGAACGCCAGTGGCAAGCTCGACCGAAAAGCATTGCCGGAACCGGTGTTCGAGGCGCGTGAGTTCCGTGCACCGGTGACCGCGACCGAGATCGCCATCGCCGACGTGTTCGCCGACGTGCTCGGTGTCGATCGGGTGGGATCGGACGACGACTTCTTCGCCCTCGGTGGAAATTCGCTCGCGGCCACCCGTGCAGCGGCGCGCATCACCGCTGGTCTGGGCAAGCAAGTGGGTGTTCGCGAGCTGTTCGAGAACTCGACGGTCGCAGCGCTCGCAGCGCGCACGGATCTCCAGGGAGCAGTGCATCGCGTGCCGCTTCGACCCAGGACCGGCGGCGAGCGGGTACCGCTCTCGCTCGCTCAGCAGCGGATGTGGGTGCTGAATCGACTCGACCCTGGTTCGGGCGCGTACAACATGCCGCTTGCCCTGCGGCTCACCGGTGACTTGGACGTGGCCGCATTGCAGGCGGCCGCGACGTGGGCGATCGAGCGGCACGAGACCTTGCGAACCCGCTATCCAGAGGATGCCGACGGCACTGCGTTCCAGGAGGTGCTCGACGCCCGGGCCACCACTCTCGACCTCGATCCGATCGACGCCACGGGTGAAGCCGACATCGCCGACCGGGTGCGTCGACTGGTGTACGACGGCTTCGATGTCACCGCCGCGCCTCCGGTGCGTGGTGCACTGTTCCGACTCGCCGGAACGGACGACGGCGACATCCAGTACGTGTTCGTCATCGTGATGCACCACATCAGCGGCGACGGAGCGTCGATGGCGCCGCTGGCTCGCGACGTGATGACCGCGTATCTCGCCGCGACAGCCGGCACGGTTCCGTCGGTCGCACCGCTGTCCATCCAGTACGCCGATTACACGCTGTGGCAGCGTGAGGTGCTGGGTTCGACGAACGACCCGGGTTCCGCAGCGAATCGGCAGGTCGACTTCTGGCGCACCGAGCTGAGCGGTATCACCCCGGTCATCGCCCTGCCGTGGGATCGGCCGAGACCGGCAGAGCCCTCGCTGCAGGGTGGAAGTGTCCGCGCACATCTCGACGCGCAGACCCACGAGGCGTTCGTCGGCATCGCACGATCGAACAACGCGACTCTGTTCATGGTGTTGCACAGCGTCCTCGCGGTACTGCTCGCGAGAACCAGCGGTGCACGGGACTTCGCTGTCGGAACTCCGATTGCCGGCAGGGGAGACGAACAACTCGACGACATCGTCGGAATGTTCGTCAACACGCTGGCGCTTCGGACCAGCGTCGATCCGGACGCGACGTTCGAGGATCTCGTGCGCAGCATTCGGGAGAGCGACCTGCGGGCATTCGGCAACGCGGACGTACCGTTCGAGCATGTCGTCGACGTCATCGGGCAGGACCGAACCCCCGGAATCAGCCCGCTGTTCCAGACCGTGCTGTCCGTCGAACCATTGGGCGAGGCTCGCTTCGAACTGCCTGCCCTGACCGTCGAGCCCGTCGAAGGATTCGAGCCGACCGCCAAGTTCGATCTCCAGGTGACGGTGCAGACTCGGCCCGTCGTCGGTGCCGATGGCGAACCAGACCTGGCGGTCGAATTCGCCTACGCCGCAGACCTGTTCGACGAGACGACCGTTACGGCGATGGTCGAGCGTTTCGTCCGGATCGCCGACGCCGTCGCGGCGGCCCCGGGTATCAAGGTCGGTGCGATCGACGATCTCGGTGACGACGAGCGGGCCGCGTTGACCGCATCCCCGACACCGGTCGCCGACGCCGTGGGTGCAGTGGCCGGTCGAACGTTGCCACAACTGCTCGCTGCGACCGTGGAAGCGGATCCCGAGGCACCGGCGTTGTCCTCCGCAGGTGAGGAAACCACGTACCTCGAGCTGGACCGACGTTCGTCACGCCTGGCGCGCGAACTGATCGACCGCAACGTCGGTCCCGACGTCACGGTTGCCGTCGTCGTCGACGACGCGGTCGAATCTGTCGTGGCCCGGTGGGCGGTGGTCAAGGCGGGTGGCGCACTGGCCCTGGTGGACGACATCGACAGTGCCGTCAGGGTGGGCGCGAGCGTAGTCGTCATCGACACCGGTCAGGCGCAGGACTGGGATCGAATCTCCACGATCGTCGATCTCGGTGACAAGACGACCGCCGGCTCGGTGACCGGCCGATCGGCTCGTCCGATCACGTACACCGACCGCGTGGCTGTGCTCTCCGCGGACAGCCCGGCTCTGGTGTTGGATGTGTCGACCGGCGCTACGGTGAGCCATGGTGCCCTTGCTGCCACGGCCGTTCGGACGGTCGGGGAGTACGGGATCGACTACGAGTCGCGACTGGGCGTCCCCACAGCGATCACCTCTCCGTCAGCGTGGTTCGCCGGTGTGATGGCTGCTTCGGTCGGTGCGGTCCTGGTGGTCGATCGGGCCGAATCACCCGAGGACTCTGCCGATCTCGTCGTCGCCGAGTGGATGACGCACGTGTTCGTGACTGCGGCGGAAGCCACGGCGGTCGCGGAATTGGAGTCGGACGATCTCGAGGATCTGGTGGCTTTGGTGATCGTGGACGGTGATGTGGAGGAGGCCGAACGACCGGTCGGTGTGTCTGTACACGGCGCGCCACAGTTCGGCTGAACCCGTTCGGGTCGATAGACTTCGACCCTGAACAACAACCGTCCGTAGAGACGGTAAGCGTTCTCGACGCGCGTCACCGAGGTGGTTGTGCGGGAGCGCCGACGATGAGGAGTGTTCAGTGAGTTCGGATGGGTCGGGGACCAGCACGTCGGGTGAGGCAAAGCGACCGAATGGACGTAAAAGGCGTCCGAAACCGGGCCGTAGCCGACCCGCACGGGTTCCTACCCTGCCGGCGTTGCTCTCGGCTGCGGTCGAGAAGAATCCGACGGGTACCGCGCTCGTTTTCGGCGAAACGTCGGTTACGTACGAAGAACTCGACGGGCAGTCGTCGAAGTTGGCTCGGCTGTTGATCTCTCACGGCGTCGGACCGGACCACCTGGTGGCGATTGCGCTCGATCGATCCATCGAGTCCGTGGCCTCGGTGTGGGCGGTCGCGAAGTCCGGCGGAGCTTTCCTGCCGATCGATCTGCGGTATCCACCCGGGCGGATCGAGCACATGGTGACCGACTCCGGTGTTCGGTGGGGACTGACGACGTCCGACCGATTGGCCGACCTGCCCGACGGAGTGTCGTGGATCGCACTGGACGGGACCGACGAACAGCGGCAACTCGAGCAGTTGTCTGCCGAGCCGATCGCACCGCAGGACCGTCTGGCTCAGCCGGTTCCCGCCAATCTGGCCTATGTGATCTACACGTCCGGGTCGACCGGAAGGCCGAAGGGTGTCGCGGTCACACACGCCGGACTTGCCCCGCTCGCCGCCACCGTCAACGACACGTTCGAGACCTCCGGTGACTCTCGCACAATGCATTTCGCCTCACCCAGTTTCGACGCCTCCGTGCTGGAACTGTTGATCTCCATCGTGAACGGGTCGACGATGGTGATCGTTCCGTCGAGCATCTACGGCGGCACGGAATTGACCGAGATCATGGCGGAGCATCGAGTCACTCACGCGATCATCACGCCTGCCGCGCTGACGACCATGGACTCCGGAGATCTTCCCGAACTTCGCGCACTCGCCGTCGGCGGGGAGACTTTCACCGCCGAGCTGATGGGACGATGGGCGCGTGGTCGGCAGTTCCACAACGCCTACGGTCCCACCGAAACAACGGTCATCTGCAGTCTGTCCGCCCCGCTCGTCTCCGGTGGGACGGTCGACATCGGCTCGCCCACGCAGAGTATGGCCAGTCATGTGCTCGACGACCGACTTCGCCCGGTTCCGACGGGTGTGGTGGGGGAGTTGTACATGAGTGGGCCGGGACTGGCCCGCGGCTATCTCCAGCGCAACGGGCTCACGGCGCAGCGGTTCGTGGCCAATCCCTTTGCAGCAGAGGGGTATGCGTCGCATTCGCGGATGTACCGGACCGGCGACCTGGTTCGGTGGCGACAGGGTGACAGCGGACCCGTGGTGGAGTACGTCGGTCGCAACGACGCTCAAATTCAACTGCGCGGCTTTCGCATCGAACTCGGGGAGATCGACGCGGTGCTCGCGGCCGTGGACGGGGTCGACTTTGCCGTGACCGTCGGATACCGACGCGATTCCGGCGCAACGGAATTGGTCGGCTACGTCCTACCGCACGTGGGAGTCGACCTCGACGTCGATGCGGTTATCGACGCAGCGAAGAGGTACTTGCCGGCGCACATGGTGCCGACGACGCTGACGATGCTCGAGTCGATTCCACTGACACCGGCGGGCAAACTCGATCGAAGTGCACTACCGGAACCAGTGTTTGCGATGCGCGAGTTCAGCGCGCCGACAACTCCGACCGAGATCACCGTGGCCGAGATCTTCGCCGATTTGCTCGGTGTGGACGAGGTGGGGTCCAAGGACGAGTTCTTTGCTCTGGGCGGCAACTCGCTTCTCGCGACGCAGGCCGCCGCGCGCATCGGCACAGCCCTCGGGCGCCGAGTGCGACCGCGGGCACTGTTCGACAATGCCACCGTCGAGTCCTTGGCCGCGGCGATCGACACCGCCGAGGCCGACGCCCTGACGGTTCTGGATTCCTCGAGGCCACGCCCGCAGCACATTCCGCTCTCTCCCGCGCAGCAACGCATGTGGTTCCTCAACCAGTTCGATACTGCATCGGCGATGAACAACGTGCCCGTTGCCCTCGCGCTGACGGGTGCTCTCGACGTCGACGCATTGCGCGCGGCGATCGCCGACGTGATCGTTCGGCACGAGTCGCTCCGTACCGTCTATCCGGAACTCGACGGGACAGGATTCCAACAGGTCCTCGACCCCTCCGAGGTCCAGGTCACCATGGAGTCGGCCGAGACGGCGCGGGACTTTGCGATTGACGCAGTCGGGGAATTCCTGACGCGGGGTTTCGACGTCACGACCGAGATCCCGTTCCGCGTGACTCTTTTCGAGATCACCGATCCGGTCGGCACGGAGCCTGAGTTCGTTCTGGCCTTCGTCGCCCACCACATCTCCGCAGACGGATTGTCCATGGCTCCGCTCTCGCGGGACGTCATGATCGCCTATGCGGCTCGAACGGCCGGGGCCGCACCCGACTGGACTCCGTTGGCGGTGCAGTACGCCGACTACACGCTGTGGCAGTACGACATGCTCGGTTCCGCGGACGACCCCGACTCCCTGGTCTCCCGGCAGATCGGCTTCTGGAGAGCAAAGTTGGCCGGCGCTCCGGAGCAACTGCAGTTGCCATGGAATCGAGCACGTCCTCGCGTGGCGTCCGGGCGGGGCGAACTGACGCAGTTCACCGTCGATGCCCAGACGTATTCGCGCGTCCTCGAACTCGCACGTGGGCATGACGCGACGCCGTTCATGGTGGTGCACGCTGCTCTGGCGGTATTGCTGGCGCGGCTGTCCGGTTCCCTCGATATCGCGGTCGGGGCCCCTGTCGGTGGTCGCGGTGAGGCCCAACTGGACGATCTCGTCGGCATGTTCGTCAACACGGTGGTGCTGCGAACCGATATCGAAGGCGGTCGATCCTTCGCACAGGTACTCGAGGAGGTGCGCTCGTCGGACGTGGAAGCGTTCGAGAACGCAGACGTACCGTTCGAGCGTCTGGTCGAGGTGCTCGATCCGGTGCGATCGCAGAACCGACACCCCCTGGTGCAGGTCGCTCTGTTCTTCCAGAACTTTTCCGAGGGGACGTTCGAGCTTCCCGGGTTGACGGTCTCGCGCTTCGGGTCCGCTGCGTTCTCGGCCAAGTTCGATCTGCAGGTCACGGTCACGGAGTCGTCGGGTGGACTCGACGGCGAATTGCTCTATGCGACCGACCTGTTCGACGCCGGCACCGTCGTCTCCTTCGGAGAGCGGCTCGTCGCGTTGCTCGACGCGGTCACCGAGAATCCCGAGGTCCCGATCGGTGACCACGAGATACTGTCGGAGAACGAAAGATACCGAATCCTGCAGCAGTGGAACGACACCCATCACGCGGATATGCCCGGTGGCGAACTGCTGCTCGACGGTTTCGACCGTCAGGTCGCCGTCACACCGGACGCTGTGGCCCTGGCATTCGGAGACGAGCAGCTCACGTACGCACAGTTCGCGTTTCGCATCGATGATCTCGCGGAGCGGCTCAACGAGGACGGTGCCGGCCCGGGCTCGCTGGTCGGACTCGCGATGCGACGGTCGATCGAACTCCTCGTCGGTATGTATGCGGTACTGCGTACGGGTGCCGCCTATGTCCCTCTCGATCCGGATCAGCCTTCCGAGAGAAACGGCCACATCCTCGCTACTGCGGACCCGATGGCCGTACTGTCCACCAGCCGAGACGATTTCACGTCCGGCCGCGACGTGCCGATCGTTTTGATCGATCGGATGGAACCCGCGGAGCGAGTCGGTGCCGATTTCACCCGCCCCCGCCCCGACGATCTCGCCTACGTGCTGTTCACTTCGGGCTCGACCGGCCGACCCAAGGGCGTCGCCGTCGAGCACCGGGCAATCGTCAATCAGATGCGTTGGATGGCAGACGAATACGGACTCGATGAATCGGACGTGTACCTGCAGAAGACAGCCACGACCTTCGACGTGTCCCTGTGGGGGTTCTTTCTTCCGCTGCGGACCGGTGGGCAGCTGATCATCGCCCCACCGGGTGCGCAGCGCGAGGTCGACGTCATCGCCGACTCGATCTCTCGGCACCGAGTGACCGTGACCGATTTCGTACCGTCGATGTTGACCGTCTTCGCAGAATCCGTTTCTGCGGAATCGATATCGACACTGCGGCACATATTCGTCATCGGTGAGGCGCTGCCTGCTCGAACGGTGGCGGCCTGTCGAGCGGTCACCGGGGCGCGAGTTCACAACCTCTACGGCCCGACCGAAGCGGCGGTGTCGGTGACCTATCGGGATGTCTCGGACGACCTCGAAGCGACTGGCGACGGCTCGGTCTCGATCGGTGTCCCGGAGTGGAACACAGTTGTGCGCGTGCTGGATTCGCGGTTACGTCCGGTTCCCACCGGTGTGCCCGGTGAGCTGTATCTGGCCGGCGTGCAGTTGGCCCGCGGTTATGTCACACGACCGGACCTGACGTCCGAACGGTTCGTGGCGGATCCGTTCGGCAGCGCCGGTGACCGCATGTACCGAACGGGCGACTTGGTGCGATGGTCGATGCTCGGGGACGGCCGAATCGAGTACATCGGGCGTACCGACTTTCAGGTCAAGTTCCGTGGCCAGCGTATCGAATTGGGAGAGATCGAGACCGCGCTGATCGGTATCACCCCCATCAGTCAGGCCGTGGTCGTGGTTGCGCCGGCGGCCGCCGGCGAATTGCTTGCGGCCTACCTGGTGCCGACCCCCGGGGAGTCGATCGATACCGAGGGGGTGCGGTCAGCACTCGGTGGTGTGCTTCCCTCGTACATGGTGCCGTCGGCGTTCGTGGTGCTCGATGCCCTCCCACTCAATCCCGCGGGCAAGCTCGATCGTAGGGCGTTGCCGGATCCGGTGTTCGAGGTGCGTGAGTTCCGTTCTCCCACCACGGCGGTGGAAGAGGCGGTGGCGTCGGTGTTCGCGGATGTTCTCGGTGTGGAGCGGGTAGGGTTGGGCGACGACTTCTTTGCCCTGGGCGGTAATTCGCTGATTGCTACACGCGTGGTGTCGAGTCTGGGTGCTGCCCTGGATTCGGTTGTGCCTCTGCGTGTGTTGTTCGAGTCACCGACCGTCGAGGAGCTAGCGGCGCGTGTGGTGTCCGGTCAGGGTGGTCTCGGTGTCCCATTGACAGTACGGGATCGGCCGGAGCACATTCCGTTGTCGCTCGCGCAACAGCGAATGTGGTTCATGAACCGATTCGAGCCGGACTCCGCGGCGTACAACCTTCCCATCGTCATCAGGCTCGCGGGTGAGCTGAACATAGATGCGCTGGCGTCGGCGGCCCGTGACATCGTTGGGCGGCAAGAGATCCTGAGAACCGTCTATCCAGAAACCGAGTTCGGTGCCCTACAACTGATTCGCTCGGTGAGCGACGGATTCGTTTGGCCAGGTGTCGAATCGGTTTCGCATTCGGAACTGATTCATGCAGTAACGCGCACCGTCGGAGAAGGCTTCGACGTCACTGCCGCGGTACCTGTTCGCATCCGGTTGTTCCAGGTACAACCCGACGAGTTCGTTTTCGTTCTCGTGGTGCACCACATTTCGGCAGACGGGTCGTCGATGGCACCGTTTGCGAGAGATCTGATGATCGCGTACTCAGCGCGGGCCCGAGACGAGCTACCAGCCTGGTCGCCGCTCTCGGTGCAGTACGCGGATTACACGTTGTGGCAGAGGGAAGTCCTCGGTTCCGAGGACGATCCGCAGTCGTTGGTGTCGCGTCAGCTGGGGTACTGGCGGTCGGCTCTGGCTGATGTTCCGGATCAGTTGTCTCTGCCGACCGACCGTCCGCGTCCCGCGGTGCAGTCTTATGCGGGTGCTCGGGTTCAGTTCTCGGTCGACGGTGCGACTCATCGTGCGCTGGAAGCGTTGGGGCGTCGTCACAATGCCTCCTTGTTCATGGTGTTGCACGCGGCATACGCGGTGTTGTTGGCGCGCACGGCCGGAGTCGACGACGTGGTCGTGGCTACGCCGATTGCCGGCCGCGGCGACGAGTCGCTTCGCGACATGATCGGGCAGTTCGCCAACACATTGGTATTGCGTTCCACAGTGGATCTGGCCGCGTCGTTCGATGCGTTCCTCGAATCGGTTCGATCGGCCGACCTCGACGCGTTCGGTCATGCGGACGTGCCGTTCGAGCGCGTAGTGGAGGCGGTTGCACCTGTTCGTTCCACGGCGCATCAGCCGCTGGCTCAGGTCGGCTTCTCGTTTCAGAACTTCGAGCAGGGGTCGTTGACTTTGGATGACCTGGTCATCAGTCCCATGGCGTTTGACTTCGATACGACGCAATACGACATTCACCTGATACTCGGGGACAGTTATGACGAGCACGGTGTCGGTGTAGGACTGGCCGGTACGGTCACGTACTCGACCGCTCTGTTCGACGAGTCGACGGTGTCCGCGCTCGCCGCGCGTTTCGCGCTTCTGCTGTCCGCGGTCGGTGCCGACTCCTCGATTGCTGTCGGCGATCTCGATTACATGACGACGCTCGAAACGCAGTCTGTCCTAGGTGCAAGTCATGGTGAATCGAAAGATGTCGGCCGGGACGCCACACTCGTGTCGCTGTTCGACGAACAGGTGGCTACGAACCCGACTCGATCAGCAGTCGTCTTCGAGGGCGAGACAGCGACTTATGCGGAGTTCGACGCGCGAGCGAATTCGTTGGCGCGCCTATTGATCGAACTCGGTGTCGGCCCCGAAATTCTCGTGGGTCTGTCGATGAGGCGTTCGGTCGAATTGATGGTGGCGATGTACGCCGTTGTCAAAGCAGGCGGCGCTTACCTGCCGTTGGACCCGGATCAACCTGCAAGTAGGACGCAGTACATCCTCGATACGTCCGATCCCACCGTGGTGTTGACGACCTCACGTGACGAGACAGCGGATTGGCTCGTTGGCGATCCCAGGGTGATCGAAACAGATAGTGTCGATTTGTCCGATTATTCTTCGGCACCTGTGACCGACGCGGAACGTGTCGGCCCGCTTTCGCCGGAATCATTGGCCTATGTGATCTTCACCTCGGGTTCGACAGGACGGCCGAAGGGTGTCGCGGTCAGCCACCGAGCGATAGCCAACCAATTGCTCTGGAAGCGCGACTACTTCGATCTCGGAGTGGACGACAGTTCCTTGCTCAAGACCGCCGCCACCTTCGATCTTTCGGTTTGGGAATTCTGGTCATCTCTGACTTCGGGCGGTTCTGTCGTCGTCGCGTCCGTCGATGGGCATCGTGATCCGATGTACCTGACAGAGTTGATCGAATCGAACTCGGTGACCACACTGCATGTCGTTCCGTCCATGCTGGGGACCTTGGTGGCAGCTGGTGGCGGATTGCCAGACAGTGTGCGTAGGGTGCTGGCAATCGGGGAAGCCTTGCCGGCCGAGACCGCGGCGATGGTGCGTCGATCCAGCTCGGCCGAGGTGTTCAATCTCTACGGTCCGACCGAGGCCGCAGTGTCCGTCACGAATCACCGAATCGTCGACGAGGACAGCTCGATCGTGCCGATCGGAATGCCGGAGTGGAATTCGTCGGCGATGGTTCTCGATGGCCGACTACGAATGGTTCCTGTCGGTATACCAGGAGATCTGTATTTAGCGGGTGTTCAGTTGGCCCGCGGCTATGTGGGGCGCCCGGATCTGTCTTCTGAACGGTTCGTTGCAAATCCGTTCGGCAGCGCTGGGGCAAGGATGTACCGCACCGGTGACGTTGTGATTCGGCGGATAGACGGCGAACTGTTGTTCGTCGGGCGGTCGGATTCGCAAGTCAAGATTCGTGGATTCCGGATCGAACCAGGTGAAATCGAGACTGCGCTGCGGGAACTCGAGGGGGTGGAGCAATCTGCAGTCGTGACTCGCACCGATGCTCACGCTGGTGAACAGCTCGTGGGGTACGTGGTGCCGTCGGTCGGTGTGTCAGTGGATGTCGATGTGCTCGAGTTGGAGTTGGGTTCGTTGGTGCCCTCGTATATGGTGCCTTCGGTTTTTGTGGTGTTGGATGCGTTGCCGCTGAACGTGAATGGGAAGTTGGATCGTCGGGCGTTGCCGGATCCGGTGTTCGAGGTGCGTGATTTTCGATCGCCGACCAGCGCGGTGGAGGAGTCGGTGGCGTCGGTGTTCGCGGATGTTCTCGGTGTGGAGCGGGTCGGGTTGGATGACGATTTCTTCTCTCTGGGTGGTAATTCGTTGATTGCGACTCGGGTGGTGTCGCGGTTGGGTGCGGTGTTGGGTTCTGTTGTGCCGTTGCGGGTGTTGTTCGAGGCGTCGACGGTGGAGGGGTTGGCTGCTCGGGTGGTGTCGGGGGCAGGTGGGCTTCGTGTTCCGTTGACGGTGCAGGAGCGTCCTGAGCGGGTTCCGTTGTCGTTGGCTCAGCAGCGGATGTGGTTTTTGAATCAGTTGGATCCGTCGTCGGGTGTCAACAATGTGCCGGTGGCGCTTCGCGTGGTCGGTGTCCTGGATGTCGAGGCGGTTCGGGCTGCGGTGCTCGATGTGGTGGGTCGGCACGAGGTGTTGCGGACGGTGTATCCGCAGGTTGATGGGGTTGGTTTTCAGCGGGTGTTGGGTGTGGGTGAGGTGGGGTCGTTGGTGTCGGTGGAGCAGGTTGCTTCTGCGGATGTGGTCGATGGTGTGGTCGGGTTCTGTTCGGCGGGTTTCGATGTCACGGTGGAGGTTCCGTTCCGAGTTCGGCTGTTCGAGGTCTTGGATGCGGCGGGTTCGGTGGCGGAGCACGTGTTGGCATTCGTGGCGCATCATATTTCGGCCGATGGTGTTTCGATGGGGCCGTTGTCTCGCGATGTGATGACTGCGTATGTCGCTCGTGCTGCGGGTGAGGTGCCGCAGTGGGAGCCGCTCGAGGTGCAGTACGCCGATTACACGCTGTGGCAGTTGAAGGTGTTGGGTTCGGCCGATGATCCGAATTCGTTGTTGTCGCGACAGGAGCGGTATTGGAGGCAAACACTCGACGGTTTTGCGGGTGTGCTGGATCTGCCGGTCGATAGGCCACGGCCTGCTGCGATGTCGGGTCGTGGTGCCTCTCATGCTTTTACGATCGGTGAAGAGTTGTACCAGCGGATCGTTGCGGTCGCCGGTGAACACAGGGCCACGGTCTTCATGGTTCTGCATACTGCTGTGTCGGCCGTGCTTGCGCGGTTGACAGGTTCGGCGGATGTTGCTGTCGGAACGCCGATTGCGGGGCGGGGTGATGCAGCGCTCGATGACGTGGTTGGAATGTTCGTCAATACGCTGGTGTTGCGGACCCGTGTCGATTCAGGAGCGCGGTTCGATGAGTTGTTGGCCGCAGTGCGGCAGTCCGACATCGACGCTTTCGAGAATGCGGAGATTCCGTTCGAGCGGATCGTCGAGGTACTGAATCCGCCACGCCATCCAGGGGTGCCGCCGTTGGTTCAGGTCATGTTCGCGTTCGAGAACATGACTCCGTTGGCGGTGTCACTTCCCGGGTTGTCGATTTCTGGTCTGAATCTCGATTCGGTGATGGCGAAGATGGATATCCAGATCACGTTCAGCGAGTTGGTTTCCGAGAGCGGGCATCGGAACGGGTTGGGTGTGTATTTGGTCTATGCGGCCGATCTGTTCGATGAGATCACCATGGTGTCCGTGGGTGAACAATTGGTCAGAATGCTCGAGGCGGTGACGTCGGATCGACGGGTGATCGTCGGGGACGTCGAGCTCGTGGGTGTCGACGATGTTCGTGGATCTGCCGATGGTGACCGTGTTCGGGTGGAGGACAATCTGGTTCTGGGTCCGTTCTCGGCTCTGTCTGTGGCGACTCCCGGGGCGGTGGCTGTCAAGTTCGGTGACACCGTGTTGTCGTACGGTGAGCTTGCTGCTCGGGTGAATCGGTTGGCTCGGTTCCTGATCTCGGAGGGTGTCGGTCCCGAGGTGCGAGTGGGGATCGGCATGAAGCGCTCGGCCGATTCCGTTGTGGCGGTGTTGGCGGTCTTGATGTCGGGTGGGGCGTACGTTCCGGTCGATCCGGAACAGCCCGCTGACAGAGTGGGGTACACGCTCGAAAGATCCGGGGCTGTGATGGTCCTCGCCAACCGGGGTGACGGTTGTACCGATGCGCGTTTCGGTATCCCCATCGTCTGTGTCGATGAGCTCGACCTGGGCGGTTTTTCTCCGGAGCCGATTCGACCGGAGCAACGGTGCGGTGCGCTCGATCTGGACAATGCGGCGTACGTGTTGTTCACTTCTGGCTCGACCGGCCGCCCGAAAGGTGTTGTCGTGTCGTATCGCTCGATCGTGAACCAGCTTGCTTGGCTGGAGTCGGAATTCGAGTTGACGAGCGCGGACAGGGTCTTGTTGAAGACGCCGTCGACGTTCGATGCTTCGGTGTGGGAATTGTTGTCGATAGTGCGTACCGGTGGGTTGCTGGTCGTCGCCGAGCCTGATGGCCATCGGGATCCTGCCTACCTGGCATCGGTGGTGCAGTCGGAATCGATCACGGTCGTTCAGTTCGTGCCATCGGTCCTCGAGGCGATGCTGGACTGGATCGGGCCGGGTACGACCGATTCGTTGCGCTTGACCGTCGTGGGCGGTGAGGCGTTGCCGGCGTCGGTTGCGGCGCGGTTCGCGCACGCCAGTGGTTCATCGGTTCGCAATGTCTACGGTCCGACCGAGACGGCGGTGCAGGTGCTCTCGCGTCGAGTTTCGGCGGGTGATCGGGGGACGGTGCCACTCGGCGATCCTGTGTGGAACACGAGATTTCATGTGTTGGATTCTCGTCTGCACCCGGTATCTACAGGTGTGGTGGGCGAGTTGTACCTCTCGGGTGTCCAGTTGGCCCGTGGCTATGTGGGGCGTCCGGATCTGTCGTCGGAACGGTTCGTGGCCGATCCGTTCGCTGGTGATGGGTCGCGTCTGTATCGCACCGGTGACCTGGTCCGTCGTACCCGGGACGGGGAGCTGTTGTTCGTCGGGCGTTCCGACCTGCAGGTGAAGTTTCGTGGTCAGCGAATCGAGTTGGGGGAGATAGAGACTGCGTTGACGGCGCTGAGTTCCGTTTCTCGAGCGGTCGTCGTGGTGTCGGCGTCCCCGGTGGGTGAGTCGTTGGCTGCATATGTGGTGCCGGCCCCAGAGGAGTCGATCGATACCGAGGTGGTGCGGTCAGCGCTCGGTGGTGTGCTTCCGTCGTACATGGTGCCGTCAGCGTTCGTGGTGCTCGATGCACTGCCGCTCAACGTGAATGGCAAGTTGGATCGTAGGGCGTTGCCGGATCCGGTGTTCGAGGCGCGTGATTTTCGACCGCCGACCAACGCGGTGGAGGAGTCGGTGGCGTCGGTGTTCGCGGATGTTCTCGGTGTGGAGCGGGTCGGGTTGGATGACGATTTCTTTGCTCTGGGTGGCAATTCTTTGATTGCGGCTCGGGTGGTGTCGAGGTTGGGTGCGGCCCTGGATTCGGTTGTGCCGCTGCGGATGTTGTTCGAGGCCTCCACGGTGGAGGAGTTGGCTGCTCGGGTGGTGTCGGGGTCGGGTGAAATTCGTGTGCCGTTGACGGTGCAGGAGCGTCCTGAGCGGGTTCCGTTGTCGTTGGCTCAGCAGCGGATGTGGTTCTTGAATCGGTTGGATCCGTCGTCCGGTGTCGACAATGTGCCGGTGGCGCTTCGGGTGGTTGGTGTGCTGGACGTCGAGGCCCTGGGTGCCGCGGTGGCCGATGTCGTAGACAGACATGAGGTGTTGCGTACGGTCTACCCGCAGGTCGGTGGTGTCGGGTTCCAACGGATCCTCGGGTCGGTCGACGTGGCCTCGATATTCACGGTCAGCACTGTGTCGTCGTCGGGGGTTTTTGCGGAATTGGCCGAGTTCTGTTCTGCTGGTTTCGATGTCAGCGTTCAGGTTCCGTTCAAGGTTCGGTTGTTCGAAGTCACGGATTCGCCAACGGAGGAACCGCACGCGGTTCTGGCAGCAGTAGCGCACCATATCGCCGCCGATGGTGTGTCGATGGGGCCGTTGTCTCGCGATGTGATGACTGCGTATGTTGCGCGCGCTGCGGGGCGTGCGCCGCAGTGGGAGCCGCTCGAGGTGCAGTACGCCGATTACACGCTGTGGCAGTTGAAGGCGTTGGGTTCGGCGGATGACACCGATTCGGCGATGCGCCGCCATCTCGACTACTGGGTTTCGACGTTGTCCGGTGCTGGGGCGCAATTGACGTTGCCGTCCGACCGGCCGCGCCCGGCCGAGGCTTCCCATCGCGGCGGTTCGTTGACAGTGGAGGTCCCGGCCGATGTGGTCGGGGGAGTAGCGGAAGTGGCCCGGAAGCACGGTGCCACCACCTTCATGGCCGCTCACGCAGCATTGGTGGTGGTGCTGGCTCGGTTGTCGGGTACGGACGACATCACTGTGGGGACGCCGATTTCCGGTCGTGGTGATGCCGCGTTGGACGATCTGGTGGGGATGTTCGTCAATACGTTGGTGTTGAGATCCGATTACGTTCCGGGTCGGCCCTTTTCGACGCACCTCGAGTTGACCAAGGCCGTGGATCTGGACGCGTTCGAGCATGCGGATGTTCCTTTCGAGTCGATCGTCGATGCTGTGTCGCCTCCTCGGTCGGCTGCACATCATCCGCTGTTCCAAGTGTTGTTGGCGTTTCAGAATCACGAGCGCGCGTCGATTGCGTTGCCCGGTCTGCACATCGAATCCGTCGAGGCACAAACCGGGATCGCGAAGTTCGATCTGCAGTTCACCGTGGCAGACAATGCCACGGACGACGGTCGCTGGCTCGTGGGCGTGGATTACGCGGCCGATCTGTTCGACGAGTCGACGGTGCGCTCGTTCGCGGACATGTTCGTGCGGGTACTCGAGTCGGTGTCTCGCGATGACTCGGTGGCGGTCGGCGATATCGCGATCATGGACCCTGCGGACAGCGCTCGCCTGACCGATCGAGTACGGCCGGCTGTCCCCGATATGCAGTTCACCGACATCGTCGCGCGCTTCGAGGAGCAGGTGTCGTACGATGCTGCCGCTGTGGCGGTGACGTTCGACGGTGTCTCGATGTCGTACGGCCAGTTGTCCGCTCGCGCCAATGGGTTGGCCCGCGAGCTCATCGCTGCCGGTGCCGGTCCGGAGACGTTGGTTGCGGTCGCCCTACCGCGATCGGCGGATCTGGTGGTGGCTCTGGTCGCGGTGCTGACGTCCGGTGCAGGTTACCTACCGATCGACTCCACGTATCCGATGGAGCGCTTGGAGTTCATGTTTGCCGATGCACGGCCGGTGGCAGTGTTGACGACCGCCGAGGTGCAGGATCGGGTCCCGGCATCGAGTGTGCCGGTGTTGTTCGTCGACGATTGCTCGGACTCCGAACGTGATTCGTCGCCGATCGTCGATGCCGAGAGGTCAGCGTCGTTGCGCGCGGACAACACCGCCTACGTCATCTACACCTCCGGATCCACCGGTATGCCCAAAGGTGTTCGTGTCTCCCACCGCAACGTGGCGGAATTGCTGCACAACACCGATGGGCTGTATCGGTTCGACCGCGACGACGTGTGGACGATGTTCCATTCGTTCGCATTCGATTTCTCGGTGTGGGAGTTGTGGACGCCGTTGTTGTCCGGTGGGCGTGTTGTCGTGGTCGATTTCTTGACCTCCCGTTCGCCCGAAGCGACACTCGAATTGGTTGCGCGGGAGAAGGTGACGGTCCTGAACCAGACCCCGTCGGCGTTCTATCAGCTGATCGAAGCGGACCGCATCGATGACGGTGCCGCAGGTGAACTGTCTTTGCGTTACATCATCTTCGGGGGCGAGGCCCTCGATCCGGGGCGTCTGCAGCCCTGGTACGACAGGCGCGGACGGCAGGTCGAGTTGGTGAACATGTACGGCATCACCGAGACCACGGTGCATGTCACTCATCTGCCGCTCGACGAGAATTCGGTGCGTAGGTCCGTATCGAGCAGACTCGGCGACCCGATCCCCGGATTGGGTGTCTACGTGTTGGATGCGAGGTTGAGGCCCGCTCCGGCGGGAGTGCCGGGAGAGATCTACGTGTCGGGGCGACAGCTGGCTCGGGGTTACTCGAACCGACCGGACCTCGATGCCGTTCGCTTCGTGGCCGATCCGTTCGCCGCTTCGGGAGAGCGGCTCTATCGCACCGGTGACGTCGCGCGCATCACTGCCGCGGGCGATCTGGAATACGTCGGCCGTTCCGATGGGCAGGTGCAGTTGCGGGGTTTCCGGATCGAGCTCGGCGAGATCGAGGCGGCACTCGAGCGTCACGAGTCGGTGGCGCGAGCGGTTGCCCACATCCATACGGACGGCCGACTCGGCGAGCGCTTGATCGCATACGTCGTTCCCCGTGTGGGTTTCATCCCCGATACGACAGTGCTTCTCCGGTTCGTCGGCGGATTTCTCACCGGGTACATGATTCCCGATGCAGTGTCCGTGTTGGAGACACTGCCGTTGACCGCGAACGGCAAACTGGACAGGCGGGCGTTGCCGGATCCGGTGTTCGAGGTACGTGATTTCCGTGCTCCGACCACTGCGGTGGAGGAGTCGGTGGCGGCAGTGTTCGCAGACGTTCTCGGTGTCGAGCGCGTCGGGTTGGATGATGATTTCTTCTCGCTGGGAGGCAATTCCCTGCTCGCTGTACAACTTGTGTCCAGATTGAACGCGGCGGTCGACGGTGCACGAGCGGAGGTCTCCTGGATGTTCGCCGATTCTTCCGTAGGTGCGATCGCATCGCGAATTGCGGCGACATCGAGTTCGTCGACGACCGGCGGAGGAACCGGCCTCGAAACTTTGATCTGCCTGCGCGCAGGCGGGGATGCCCCGCCGTTGTTCTGCGTCCACCCTGTTGCCGGATTGGCCTGGCCTTTCGGCGGCCTCGTTCCTCATATCGACACCGAGCGGCCGATCTATGGTCTCCAGTCACCTGCTTTCTCGGCGGAAACCGACATTCCGAACTCGATACGGGCCTGGGCCTCGTTCTACGTGGGAAAGATCCGAGAAATACAACCGTGCGGGCCGTATCACCTGATCGGTTGGTCGTTGGGTGGGCTCATCGCGCACGCGATGGCAGTCGAGCTGCAGAACGAGGGCGAGGAGGTTGCCACACTGGCAATGATGGATTCCTTCGTGTTGAACAAGACCGAGCACGTGACCGAGAACCCCGTTACGTTGGGCGAAATCTTGGGAGGGCTCGGCATCGATTCACACTCGGATTCCGAGGATTTCGAGTTCTCGGTGGAGTCGGTGGTGGATCTGCTCC
Source organism: Rhodococcus sp. WWJCD1 (assembly GCF_002258735.1). Lineage (NCBI taxonomy): Bacteria > Bacillati > Actinomycetota > Actinomycetes > Mycobacteriales > Nocardiaceae > Rhodococcus > Rhodococcus sp. WWJCD1. Next base: position 163,630 of record NZ_NOXY01000003.1, on the reverse strand, counting down.
GTACGATGCCGGCTCCGTTCGACACGATGTCGAGATCTCGCGTCGAACGAATAGTGGAGGTGATCGGTCGATCTGTCGAGTTGGCGAGCGTGTACGAGCCCCCTTTGTTCGAGGGGCGATTGGCATACTTCGCATCGGTGGTCGACGATCCCTCCGGGAGCATCGGAGTGTCGACCTGGTCCGGTGCTGTGGCCGGAGAAGTCACCGTGACCGGGGTGCATTCGACCCACTGGCACATGGCGTCTGGGTCTGCTTTCGCCGAAATCGGCCCCGTTCTGAACGACTACCTGCGGGGAAAGATCGGATGAGGGGGAACGGCCGTACGAAGCTGCTCGGTCGAGTGCTGTAGCGTGCACTCACTCTGAACAGAACGTCGGAAACCGACTCGGACAGCAATCCGGGTCCTGCCCGCCTCCGGCCGGGCAGATCGCTGCGGTGCCGGCCGGTAGTGTGCGCGTATGGCAACGAGGTTCACCCGAAGACGGTTTTTCGGCGGTGCTGCCGCGGGAGGTATCGGACTCGCGATCGGTGGTAACACTCGCGCTTCTGCGCGCGCGTTGCCCGCTCCCGACGCGATCGACACCACCGACCTTGCGATGCTCGGTGCTGTGCAGGCTGCGAGTCTTCTGCAATCGGGCAAGCTCGATCCTCGCGAGCTACTCGATGCATGTCTTGCACGTAGCCGGGCGATGGACGGCTCGGTGAATGCGTGGATTCGAATCTATCCCGAGGTGGCATACGCCGCCGCCGATGCCGCGGCTTCGCGTCTGTCTGCGGCAGGTCGCGCACGTGAAGGCGGCAGCGTCCCCCTGGTGTGCGGTTTGCCGATCGGTCTCAAAGACTTGTACGCGGTCAGTGGATTGCCCGTAACCGCGTCGAGTCGCGTGCTGCAAGGGAACATCGCCGCCGGCGATTCCGGTGTGTGGAAGAGGCTCCGAGACGCCGGAATGGTTCTGATGGGTCACACGCACACTCACGAGTTCGCCTTCGGCGTCAGCACCCCTCAGGTCGGCAACCCGTGGGATCTGTCCAAATCCGCGGGCGGCTCATCGGGTGGCAGCGCAGCCGCCCTGGCCGCGTCCTTCACGCCACTCGCAACCGGGACCGATACCGGTGGTTCACTCCGAATACCGGCCTCGGCCTGCGGGATCACGTCGATCAAACCGACTTTCGGACGTTGCAGCGCAGCGGGGGTGATTCCCCTGGCCTGGACACGAGACCACACGGGTCCGATGGCCAGAAGCGTGTCGGATGCAGCCTTCTTGCTCAGCTACATGGCGGGAGTCGATGTCGAGGATCCCACCACCTCGGCAGGGCCCGCCGTGCCTCGAGACGGTTACTCGATCTCAGCAGTAGGGGGTAGCGCACCGCTGTCCGGGCGTCGTCTCGGACTGCCGGTCAACGCTGTAGGTGAGCTGCCCTCAGCGTTGGCTGCCCTTTTCGAGGAGGCGCTGAACCAGGCACGGCGGTTGGGAGCCGAGATAGTAGAGGTCGCACTGCCCCCGGTGCCGCAGAGTCTACTTCTCGGAGACAAGGTCGAAGTCGGTTCGTATCATCAGCAATTCGCCGACCGAATCGGCTTGTACGAAGCCGGCACTGCGCTCCTCGTCGGTGCAGATATCCTTGCGCTCGCGAGTCCCGTCTCGGATTACCTCGGTATCGAGCGAGACCGACTTCGCTTCCAGCGGGCCTACAACCGAATGTTCTCCGACTCTGCACTCGATGCCATCGTTCTGCCGGGGGCGGTCGTCGATGGCGTGGTGCGCGACGAGATGGCAGAATTCAGCGTCTTCGACGCCCCGGTAGCGAATGTCGTCTGGGCGAACTACGCGGGCGTGCCCGTTGTGAGCATGCCCGTCGGAAGATCACGAGAGACGGGCTTGCCCTTCGGCATTCAGATCGGTGGACTCGCGTGGCAGGAGAGCGCGGTCATCGACATCGCACTCGAATTGGAGGAATCGGCCCCACACTGGCGAGAAGCCCCGCAGCTGCTTTCAGCGCCGCGCGCTGTCCCGGAGGTTGCCATCTCGCTACCCGGTGCAGGACCCGAAGCAACGAACACCAGGTCCGATCCACCTTCGTTCTATGCTTTGCCCACGACGTCCACGCGGGAATGACAGCGGTATCGACATCCTCGAACCGAACCACGCAGGGCGATCCGACCATGAATACGATGCAGCTTTGCCCGTAACGATACGGGCTGCGCCCCCGATATCATCATGGATACATACTTGTAGTCCGAGATGCATGCCCCGCGATCGCGCCCGCAACAAGCGTCGCATCGGCGGGCCGAGGTAGACGCACTCCTGCCGTTCAGTCCTGCACGTCGATCGTGCGGGTGCGTTGACCGTTCGATGTGAGGAGTTACGACCGATCATGAGTGCCGAGACGTCGGAGACTTCGACAACACCGGAAGGCGAGAACTCGAGCGGGCGTGGCCGCGCACGTAGGGAACGACCGGTACGACGTGACCGCCCTGCTCGTCGACGCCCGCGTACCCCACTTCTGCCTCAGCTGCTGGCCTCGGCAGTCGAACTCGGACCCGACTCGGATGCCCTCGTGTTCGACAGCCGAATCTGGACCTACGCCGAGCTCGATGCTCGATCGGCTGCTCTGGCCCGCGTGCTGATCGCGCGTGGCGTCGGTCCCGAGGACTTCGTCGCACTGTCGATTCCGCGCTCCGACCTGTCCGTCATGGCGCTGTGGGCGGTGGCCAAGACCGGCGCGGCATTCGTGCCGATCGATCCGACTTACCCGGCCGACCGGGTGCGGCACATGGTGTCCGACTCCGGCGTGCTGCTGGGGTTGTCCGTCGGCGCGGTGCGCGACGATCTGCCGGCGGAGGTCGAATGGCTGGTCATCGACGACAGTGACATGACTCGGCGTCTCGATGAACTGTCCAGCGAGCCCGTCACGGCGGAGGATCGGGTGCGAGCCCTGGAGCCGACGCATCCGGCATACATGATCTACACCTCCGGATCGACCGGTCTGCCGAAGGGCGTCGTCGTCACCCACGCCGGACTGAGCAACTTCTGCGAGGAGCAGATCGATCGCTACTCGCTCACCGAGCAGTCGCGAGTGCTGCACTTCGCATCACCGAGCTTCGACGCGTCCGTACTCGAACTCCTGATGAGCATCGGCCGGGGTTCGACCATGGTCGTCGCCTCTCCGAAGATTCTCGGTGGCGACGATCTGGCTGCGCTCATCCGCGCGCAGAACGTGACTCACGCCTTCATCACCCCAGCAGCATTGGCGTCGGTGAATCCGGCCGACACGGACACCCTGCACACCGTCGTCGTCGGCGGCGAGGCCTGCCCGCCCGAGCTGGCGAACCGATGGGCACCGGGCCGCCGTTTCTTCAACGGGTACGGGCCGACCGAGACGACGATCATGACCAACATCGGCGGGCCGATCGCCGAGAACGAGCGCGTGACGATCGGCGGGCCCATCCGCGGCGTCAGCGCGTATGTGCTCGACGCATCCCTGAACCCGGTTCCCGACGGGGTGGCAGGAGAGCTGTACCTGGCCGGGCCGGGACTTGCCCGCGGCTATCACCAGCGACGTGGACTGACCTCGGATCGCTTCCTCGCCTGTCCGTTCGGCGAGGACGGTGCGCGGATGTACCGCACCGGAGACGTCGTGCGCTGGCGGGTGGTCGAGGGCGAGCGAGTGGTCGAATACATCGGCCGCAACGACTTTCAGGTCAAAATTCGCGGCTTCCGCGTCGAACTCGGTGAGATCGATGCCGTTCTGTCAGCCGACGAGAGCGTCGAATTCGCCGTGACGGTCGGCCGCGAGACACCGTCGAAGTCCACCGCCCTCGTCTCGTACGTACTGCCCGAGGCGACGTCGGAGTTCGACGAGCGAGCACTTCTTTCGGTTGCGGCACAACATCTTCCGCGACACATGGTTCCGTCGATGATCATCGCACTCGACTCGATCCCGTTGACGCCGGTCGGAAAGCTGGATCGGGCCGCGTTGCCCGCTCCGGTCTTCGCCGCGGCAGAGTTCCGTTCCCCGTCGACGCCCTCCGAAATCACCGTCGCGCAGATCTTCGGCGAGCTGCTCGGCATGGACCGAGTCGGTGCCGACGACGACTTCTTCGAACTCGGCGGAAACTCCCTGATCGCAACGCAACTGGCCGCACGTCTCGGAGCTGCGACCGGAACCCGAGTGCCGGCACGCACCGTCTTCGAGTTCTCGACGGTGCAATCCCTCGCCGCCCGCGTGGAGAATGCCTCGTCCGATGGCGACAACGCCGCGAGCCGACCGCAGCCGGTGCTGGCGACGAGGGAGCGGCCCGAGCGGATCCCACTGTCGCTGGCTCAGCGGCGGATGTGGTTCCTCAACCGCTTCGATACCGCGTCGGGAGCGAACAACATCCCGGCCGCCATCGAACTCCGAGGAATTCTCGACGTCCCGGCGCTGTCCTCCGCGATCGACGATGTCGTCGATCGTCACGAATCTCTGCGCACGTACTACCCCGAGGTCGACGGGATCGGGTACCAGATGGTGCGGGACGCGGTCGAGAGTGGAGTCACGCTCGAGATCGAAACGATCGGGGCCGATGCGGTCGCGCGTCGGGTTCAGGAGCTGGCTTTCGCGGGCTTCGATGTGACCCAGCAGGTCCCGGTGCGGTTGCGCCTGTTGCATCTGGGCACCGATCACTACGTCTTCGTGCTGGTGGCCCACCACATCACCGCCGATGGCTCGTCCGTCGCACCGATGGTGCGAGACATCATGACCGCCTACGCCGCTCGCAGCGCGGGGACTGCACCCGGCTGGGAACCACTGGCAGTGCAGTATGCCGATTACACGCTGTGGCAGCACGAGGTGCTCGGATCCGACGACGATCCCGACTCCGTTGCACACCAGCAGATTTCGTTCTGGAAGGACAACCTCGAGGGGTTGCCGGATCAGCTCGACCTGCCGACCGACCGTAGCCGTCCACTCGATCCGTCCGGAGTCGGTCGGGTACTCGGATTCGACATCGACGCGGCGTCGACGGCGGCGATCGGGCGTCTGGCTCGCGAGCACGGGGCCACCCCGTTCATGGTGGTACACGCCGCTTTCGCGGTGCTCCTCGCCCGCTTGTCCGATTCCCCAGACGTCGTCGTCGGATCGCCGATCGCCGGTCGAGGTGAGCAGGCGCTCGACGACGTGATCGGAATGTTCGTCAACACCCTCGTTCTGCGCACCGCGGTCGACGCGTCCCGCACATTCTCGGACCTGCTTTCCCAGGTTCGCGAAGCCGATCTACAGGCATTCGCGCACGCCGACCTTCCGTTCGAGCGTTTGGTCGAGGTGCTCGACCCCGTTCGCTCCGGCGACCGCCACCCGCTGTTCCAGGTGGCTCTGTTCTTCCAGAACCAGCCCACAGGCACACTCGAGCTGCCGGAGCTGACGGTCTCCCCGCTGGACTTCGGTGAGGTGGTCGCGAAGTTCGACCTGCAACTGGTCCTGGAGGATCGCGCCGCAGGTACCGAGGAGCACGCGCTCGCGGGCACGTTCACCTATGCGGCGGATCTGTTCGACGAGGCGACGGTACGTGGAATCGCACACCGCTTCGTCCTGCTGCTCGCTCGACTCGTCGATGCGCCGACACTTCCGGTCGGCGATGTGGATCTGCTCGACGCCGCCGAGCGGGCACTGTCCACCGAACATGCTGCCGTCGATGCAGTCGCGGTGCCGGACCGATCGATCCTGGACGCCTACGTGCGACAGGTATCCGTAACACCCGATTCGCCGGCGGTGACGTTCGAGGACGTCACCCTGACCTACGCGGAGTTCGACCACCGAGTCAATGCGCTTGCGCGGCATCTGATCTCGCGCGGTGTCGGCCCCGAGGTGCTCGTCGCCGTGTCCATCAGGCGCTCGATCGACCTGCTGGTGGCGATCTACGCCGTAGTTCGAGCGGGCGGCGCCTACGTGCCGATCGATCCTGATCTCCCGAGCGAACGCCGAGCCCACATCCTCGGCACGGCGGCACCGTTGTGTCTGCTCACCAGCGCCGCCGACATCGAACCCGACGAGACCAGCGGGCACGAGACGGTGCCGGAGTCCATCGCGATCGACACCCTCGACCCGGCGCGCGACGGTTCTCCTCTGCGCGCTAACGAGTTGCGCCCCCTGCACACAGCCAGTCCCGCCTATGTCATCTTCACCTCCGGCTCGACCGGAAACCCCAAGGGCGTCGCGGTGTCCCACCGCGCGGTCGAGAACCAGCTGGCGTGGATGACGGCACAGTACGAAGTGGCGGACACCGACGTCTATTTCCAGAAGACCGCAACCACCTTCGACGTGTCGGTGTGGGGCTTCTTCTTGCCGCTGCGTACCGGGGGCCGCATCGTTCTCGCGACGCCGGACGGGCATCGCGATCCCGAGTACATCTCGGCCTCGATCGCCCGGCACGGGGTGACACTCACGGACTTCGTGCCGTCCATGCTCACCGTGTTCGCTGCGCACGCACGCACCGCCGAATGCGCCACACTGCGCGACATCTTCGTCATCGGTGAGGCGTTGCCGCCGGAGACCGTGACCGATTTCGGTCGCGTCAGCACTGCTCGCGTCCACAATCTCTACGGGCCTACCGAGGCCGCGGTGTCGGTGACTCAGCATCGCGCGGAGCCGGATTCGCGTGGTTCGATACCCATCGGTGTCGCCGAATGGAACGTCGGCGCACTGGTACTCGACCGACGCCTTCACCCTGTGCCGGCAGGTGTGCAGGGCGAGCTGTATCTGGTCGGCGACCAACTCGCTCGGGGCTACGTCGCCCGTCCGGATCTGACATCGGACCGGTTCGTCGCCGACGTGAGCGGTTCCGGCACTCGGATGTATCGAACCGGCGACCTGGTTCGCCGTCGACCCGACGGCGTGCTCGACTACATCGGGCGCAGCGATTTCCAGGTCAAGTTCCGCGGCCAGCGCATCGAACTCGGTGACATCGAATCTGTGTTGCTCACCTCTTCCGATGTCAGCCAGGCCGTCGTGCTGGTGGTGCCGACGGCCACCGGTGATCAGCTCGTGGCCTACGTGGTGCCGACGGTCGGTGCCGCACCCGATCGTGCATCTGTGACCGAGTTCGCCAAGAACTTGTTGCCCGCGTACATGATTCCGAGTGCCGTCGTTGTCCTCGGCGCACTGCCGTTGAACTCGAGCGGCAAGTTGGACCGTCGCGCACTACCGTCCCCGTCGATCGATACCCGGCAGTACCGGGCACCGTCGACACCGGTGGAGGAGATCGTCGCGGCTTCGTTCGGCGATGTTCTGGGTGTCGAGCGCGTCGGACTCGACGACGATTTCTTCGATCTGGGCGGGAACTCTCTCATCGCAACCCGCCTCGTCGCACGAGTGGGGGTTGCCGCCGGATGGCGCGTTCCGGTTCGAGCGCTGTTCGAGGCATCCACTGTCGCCGCCTTCGCTGCGGCGGTCTCGGCGTTGTCGTCCGAGCGATCCGTTCCGAAGCTCGAGCCGGTCGAGCGTCCGGCGGAGATCCCGCTGTCGTACGCACAGCAGCGGATGTGGTTCCTCAACCAGTTCGACACCACCTCGGCCGCCGACAATCTGCCGTTGGCGATTTCGCTGACCGGTGATCTGGATGTGGCTGCGCTACAGGGTGCGGTATCCGACATCGTGCATCGACACGAGTCGCTGCGGACGCTGTATCCCGAAACCGACGGTCGGGCACGGCAATCGGTGGTGACCGACGGCATCGAGGTGCCCGACCTCACGCCCATTGCAGTCCGGCCGGACGAACTCGTCGCGGTTCTGACCGACGCCATGAGCATGCCGTTCGATGTGACGATCCAGGTACCGCTGAGAGCGTGGCTCTACCGGCTGGGTGAGCGCGAGCACGTACTGGCCGTGGTGGTGCACCACATCAGCGGTGACGCATTCTCGATGGGGCCGCTCGCGCGGGATCTTGCGGTGGCGTATTCGGCTCGCACGGCGGGATCCGCCCCGGGCTGGTCGGATCTGGCTGTGCAGTATGCGGACTACACCCTGTGGCAGCGTCGCGTACTGGGCGAGGAGACCGACCCGGAGTCGGTGCTCTCGAAGCAGTTGGACTTCTGGACTCGGACGCTGGCCGGAATTCCCGATCGAGTGGATCTACCCGCGGACCGACCTCGTCCACCGGTGATCAGCAACAGGGGAGCGGCGGCTCGTTTCGAGATCGACGCCTCGCTGCACGCCTCCCTCGGCCGGGTCGCACGCGAGAGTGGTTCGACGCTGTTCATGGTGGTCCACGCAGCGCTCGCCGTGCTGTTGGCACGATTGGCGGCCACCGACGACGTCGTGATCGGTACGCCGATCGCAGGCCGTGGGGACGCCGCCCTCGACGACCTCGTCGGGATGTTCGTCAACACGCTCGTGCTGCGGACCGACGTGCAGCCGAGCAGCCGGTTCGCGACCGTTCTGAACACCGTGCGGCACGCGGACCTCGAGGCCTTCGCGCATGCCGATGTGCCGTTCGAGCGTCTGGTGGAACAGCTGAACCCCGAACGTTCGCAGTCTCGGCACCCCCTGTTCCAGATTGCGCTCTCGTTCCAGAACCCGGCTACGAGTTCTCTGACGCTGCCCGATCTGACGATCGCCGGTGTCGACATCGAGGACACGAGCGCAAAGTTCGACATGCAGTTCACGCTGTCCGAACAAGCCCGGCCCGACGGCACCGCCGACGGCATGGCAGGCGTGATCACCTACGCCACAGACTTGTTCGATGCCGACACCGTCGACGAGATCTCGGCGCGGCTCGTACGGGTGCTGGCCGCCGTTGCGGCCGATCCCGAGACGGTGGTGGGCGATATCAAGTTGTCGGCACCCAGCGAGGTGCAGGATCTGCTGCGCGGGCCGGTGGGAACCGTCGCCCCGCGAACCCTCGCGGATCTGATGGCAGATGCCGTCGCGGCGAACCCGGACGGAACTGCACTGGCGCAGGGCAGCAACCAGGTGACCTATCGCGAGCTCGACGAGACGTCCGCCGCCATCGCGGAGATTCTGCGGGGTCGCGGTGTCGGACGGGGCACCACAGTGGCTGTCGCCACCCGCCGCAGCATCTCGTCGGTGACCGCGGTGTGGGCCGTGACTGCATCCGGCGCGGCCTTCGTGCCCGTCGATCCCGACTACCCGGACGATCGAGTTCGCTTCATGCTCAGCGACTCCGGCGTACGGATCGGGCTCACGACATCGGATGTCGTCGACTCACTGCCGACCGAGGTGGACTGGATCGTCGTCGATGGACTCGCGAAGTCGAATACCCCAGTGGTGCAGCCAGATTCGATCGACCGTGCGCAGGCCGACGACGCCGCGTACGTCATCTACACCTCCGGCTCCACCGGAAAGCCCAAGGGCGTGGTGGTCACACATCGCGGCCTGGCCAACTTCGCGGCCGAGCAGAGAGAGCGATACAGGCTGACCGAGCAATCCCGCGCACTGCACTTCGCGTCGCCCAGTTTCGACGCGTCGGTTCTCGAACTGCTTCTCGCGGTGGCCTCCGCGTCCACCCTGGTGATCGCGCCACCGCGCACATACGGCGGCGGCGAGCTGGAGGCGCTGATCACGCGGGAGTCGGTAACGCACACGTTCCTGACTCCGACGGTTCTGGCCTCGATCGATCCCGACGCGGTGACCGGTCTCGAGGTCGTGATCGCCGGCGGCGAGCAGTGCTCGCCGGAGCTGGTGCAGCGCTGGTCCACTCACGTTCGGTTCTTCAACGGCTACGGCCCGACCGAGACCACCATCATGACCAACATCAGCGACGCTCTGAGCCCCGGCGACCTGTTGTCCATCGGCGGGCCCATCCGGGGAATGGCGTCGTACGTCCTGGATTCACGCCTGCGCCCGGTACCGCTCGGCGTCACCGGCGAGCTCTACCTCGCCGGTGTGCAGCTCTCCCGGGGATATCTCCGGCGGCACGGGCTGACGGCCGAGCGTTTCGTCGCGAATCCTTTCGGCGACGCCGGAGACCGGATGTACCGAACAGGTGACGTCGTACGCTGGCGAAAGAGCAACGGCAGCAGCGTGATCGAGTACGTGGGCCGCTCGGACTTCCAGGTCAAGATCCGCGGATTCCGCATCGAGCTCGGTGAGATCGACTCCGTCGTCTCCTCCTACCCGGGCGTCGACTTCGTGGCCACCCTCGGACGGACGCTTGCCTCCGGCGGCACCGCCCTCGTGTCCTACGTGCGTTTACAGCCGGGAGCTCACATCGACGCCGCGGACGTTCGTGAGCACGTCGGTGAATCTCTTCCTGCACACATGGTGCCCTCGGCCGTCGTCGTGGTGGACGAAGTGCCGCTGACCCCGGTGGGCAAACTCGACCGAAACGCGTTGCCGGAACCGGTGTTCGAGACCACTGCAGGTCGCGAACCGACCACCGACACCGAGCGCGCCCTGAGCGAGGTGTTCGCGGAGGTACTCGGTGTCGACACCGTGGGCGTGGACGACTCGTTCTTCGCCCTCGGCGGTGACAGCATCGTGTCCATCCAGCTGGTCTCGCGCGCTCGGGCCCGGGGCCTGAACTTCGGACCGCGGGACGTGTTCGAGCTCAGAACCGTTGCCGCACTGGCCGAAATCGTGGAATCCGGTGCCGCCGAGGTACTCGAGGAACTTCCCGGCGGCGGAGTGGGGACGATTCCGCTGACCCCGGCCGTCGGCTTCATGGTCGAGCGAGCCGGTGGCTTCGATCGGTTCACCCAGAACCTCGCTCTCGAGCTTCCTGCCGGCATCACCGAGAGCCAGATAGTCGCCACCCTCACCGCCGTGATCGATCGCCACGACATGTTGCGCGCGGTGCTGCAACGCGACGTCGACGGTGCGTGGGTGTTGCGCACGCGCGAGCAGGGCAGTGTCGACGTCGCAGCGGCCGTCACTCGCACGGCCGTCGATGCGGCCCTCGATGACGAGGATCGTCTGAACCTCGCGGCGACAGCACTCGAGGGTGCGCTGAGTCGGCTGGACCCGGCGGCCGGACGAGTCGTCGAGTTCGCCTGGCTCGATCCGACATCACCGTCTGGACAAGGAACCGACGACACGGGCAGGCTCATCGTCGCTGCCCACCACCTCGTCGTCGACGGCGTGTCCTGGCGCATCATCGTTCCCGATCTGATTTCGGCCTGGCTGCAGGTGTCTGCCGGGTCGGTGCCGACGCTCGATGCGGTCGGCACGTCGTTCCGGCGGTGGGCGCACGCACTGGTCGACAACGCGGGTTCCGATGTTCGCCGAGCCGAATTGCCCTACTGGACTTCGGTTCTGGACCGGATCGAGGTGCCCGTCGGTACGCGCCCCTTCGATCCCGCGGTGGACTTGGCATCGACTGTGCGCAAGGTGCACATCGAGGTGGACGAGGCCACGACCGAGGCCGTGACGACGGCTGTCCCCACTGCCTTCAACGCCGGTGTCGACGACGTTCTCCTCGCCGCACTCTCGCTCGCCGTGGCCCGCTGGCGTGACGAGCGGGGCACGGGGTCCTCGTCGGTTCTGATCAGACTCGAGGGTCACGGTCGCGAGGAGTCGCTGGCCCCAGGGGCCGATCTGTCCCGTACGGTCGGCTGGTTCACCGGCATCTACCCCGTCCGACTCGAACTCGAGAACATCGACGTGCGCGACGCCTTCTCCGGTGGCATCGCTGCCGGTGCCGTCGTGAAGTCGGTCAAGGAGCAGTTGCGATCGATTCCGGACAAGGGGCTGGGCTACGGATTGCTGCGGTACATGGGCGACCCGGCGTTCGCACCACCCTCGGCAGCGCACGCGCAGATCAGCTTCAACTACCTGGGCCGAGTGTCGGCGGCCGACATACCCGAGGGCATGGAGAAGGTCGGGTGGATTCCGGCCGGCGACCTCGGTGACCTCACCGGGACGCCCGACGCGGACGCCCCCGCCATGGCTCCGATCGACATCAACGCCGTTGTGGTCGGTGGACGCCTCACCGCAGACTTCGGCTTCCCGACGACCCTGTTGTCGGAGTCCGACGTTCACGCCTTGGCCGAGCACTGGCGAGATGCGCTGACGTCCATCGTCGAGCATGGCCGACACGACGGTGCCGGAGGTCTGACCCCGTCGGATCTCCCGCTCGTGCAGCTGACTCAGCGTGACATCGAACGAGTAGAGGCACAGCTGCCGTCGGTGCGCGACATCTGGTCGCTGTCGCCGCTGCAGAACGGACTGCTGTTCCACGCGTCGATCTCCGAGGCCACGACCGACGTGTACACCACGCAGATCCAGCTGCACCTCGGCGGCGACGTCGACGCGGAGCGGCTGCACCTAGCGGCGGATCGGATTCTCGAACGGTATTCCAACCTGCGCACCGCATACCTGCGCGACGAGACCGGCAATGCCGTACAGGTCGTCGTCGAGTCGGTTCGCGTGCCGTGGCGAACAATCGATCTCACTGTTGCCGAACATGATTCGACGTCTGCGGACGAGTTGCTGAGTGCTGAACAAGCGCTCGGATTCGATATGACCGCGCCGCCGCTGATCAGGTTCCTGTTGATCCGCACGGCCGCCGATCGGTGGACGCTCGGCGTGACCAGCCACCACATTCTGCTCGACGGCTGGTCGATGCCCATCTTGATGAAGGATCTGCTGGTCCTGTACGCGACCCGCGGCGAGACATCCGTTCTGCCGAGGGTCCGTCCTTACCGCAATTTCCTCGCGTGGCTGTCCACGCGTGACCTCGGCGACTCGCTGGACGCGTGGCGACGGGCGTTCGCAGGACTGGACGACCCGACGCTGATCTCGGAGCACGGCTCCGCGGATTCCGGCTCTCCTGCTGTAGCCGAGAAGAGATTCGTCCTCAGCGGTGCGGACGCCGCTCGGTTGTCGGACCGCGCGTCGGAACTGGGCGTCACGATGAACAGTCTGGTTCAGGTGGTGTGGGGAGTTCTGCTCTCGCGCTTGCTGACTCGCGACGATGTCGTGTTCGGAACCACGGTGTCCGGTCGTCCGGCGGAGCTCGACGGCATCGAATCGATGGTCGGTCTGTTCATCAACACCGTTCCGGTCCGATTCACCCAGGACGCGAACTCGAGCATCGAGGATCTGGTGCACCGCACGCAGAGGGAGCAGGCGGAACTTCTCGATCACCACTACGTGGGTCTGACCGATATCCAGCAGGCGGTCGGCTCGGGAGCAGTGTTCGACACCCTGGTGGTGTTCGAGTCGTACCCGATCGACAAGTCCGGTTTGTCCGCGGCGAGCTCGATCGACGGGATGAGCGTCCTCGGTGTCGACACCAAGGACGCAACTCACTACCCGTTGACCCTGGTGGTCGTAGCCGACGCCGAGATCACCTTCACTCTGAAGTATCGAGCCGATCTGGTCGACGCCGACGCCGCGGAATCGATGACGACGAGATTTGCTCGGGTACTGGACTCCGTCGCCGACGGATCGAACGGAGCCGACAAGGCCGGTTCCATCGACATTCTCGACGGTGCTGAGCGGACGGAGGTGCTGCAGACCTGGAACGGTGTGACGGAAACCGTTGCAGCCGAGCTCGATTCCGAGGCGGGGGACGAGTCGCTGATCTCCCTGTTCGAGAAGCAGGTACTGGCCGCACCCGACGCTGTCGCCGTGGTCTTCGGTGACGAACGCGTGACCTACCGCGAGCTCGACGTACGAGCCGAGAAGCTGGTCGGCATGCTCGTCGACGCCGGTGCGGGACGGGAAACCTTGGTTGCCATAGCGCTTCCCCGCGGTATCGAGCTGATCGTCGGCTTGCTGGCCGTACTGAAGTCCGGTGCCGGCTACCTCCCCGTCGACACGTCGCTGCCGCTCGACCGGGCGCGCTTCATGATCGAGGATGCACGTCCGACGTGTGTACTGACGGACCGCGACGGCGGGGCGTCGTACGCCGAATTCGGTGTGCCGGTCATCGCGTGGGAGGGTGCGGGTGCGACCGAGCAGGCTTCGGTGACCCGACCCGATACGGCGCGCAGTGGCGCCGATCTCGCGTACGTCATCTACACCTCCGGGTCCACCGGCACGCCGAAAGGCGTTGCGATACCCAACGAGAACGTCGTACGGCTGTTCCGCAACACCGATCGGACATTCGACTTCGGACCGAGTGACGTGTGGACGATGTTCCACTCGTTCGCGTTCGACTTCTCCGTGTGGGAGATCTGGGGACCGTTGTTGCACGGCGGCACTTTGGTGGTGGTGGATCATGCCACGTCCCGGTCGCCTCGGGAGTTCGTCGAGCTCGTGGCGCGCGAGGGCGTGACGATGCTCAGCCAGACGCCATCGGCGTTCTATCAGTTCGTCGATGCCGAGCGGGCCGCGTCGTCGTCTCCGACGTCGTTGCGGCACATCGTGTTCGGCGGCGAGGCCCTTGACCCGAGCAAGCTCACCGGATGGTTCGACGCGCACGGAGTCGATGCGCCGCTGCTGAGCAACATGTATGGGATCACCGAGACCACGGTGCACGTGACACATCACGAGGTCCGTGGTGTCGACGAGAGTGTCCGACACCCGATCGGGACCGCGATCGACGGCCTCGGAACCTACGTCCTCGATCAGGGTCTGCGTCCAGTGCCGGTCGGAGTGGTGGGCGAGGTCTATGTCTTCGGAGTGCAGCTCGCGCGCGGGTACCTCGGACGTGCAGGACTGACGGTAGGACGCTTCGTCGCGAATCCGTTCCAGGGCGTCGGCGCGCGTATGTACCGCACCGGCGATCTGGCGCAGTGGACGCCGCAGGGCACCCTCGACTATGTCGGTCGGGCGGACTCGCAGGTGCAGTTGCGAGGCTTCAGGATCGAGCTCGGCGAGGTCGAAGCAGCGCTTCGGTCCGCACCCGGTGTGGCGCAGGCTGTCGCCATCGTCCGCGACGACGAGCACCTCGGATCCCGACTCGTCGGATACGTGGTGCCCGACGACGGGTCCGTGGATCTCGATCATGTGCGCGGGCACGCCGCGCAGAGCCTGGCGTCGTACATGGTTCCCGACGCCCTGATGGTCCTCGAGTCGTTGCCGTTGACGGTCAACGGCAAGCTCGATCGTCGCGCACTACCTGACCCGCAGGTGCGCCGGATCGAGTTTCGTGCGCCGACCACAGATCTCGAAGCTGATGTGGCGGCCTCGGTGGCCGACGTGCTCGGGCTCGACGACGTCGGGCTCGACGACAGATTCTTCGAGCTGGGCGGTAATTCGTTGCTCGCTGCGAAGCTCGCGGCTCGGATCCGATCGCGGTGCGGGTCGGCGGTGCAGGTGCAGTGGGTCTTGACCGAGCCCACCGTCGAGCTGCTCGCGCGTCGGATTCACGAGGCGGCGGGTTCGGCAGCGGGCGGTGCTGCCGCAGATCCGCTCGCGGCGATACTTCCCATCCGAGCCGGTGGCGACCGTCCGGCGTTGTTCTGTATTCATCCGATGATCGGGCTGGCGTGGAACTATGCCGCGTTGGCCGAGACCACTGCACCGGGACGCCCCATCTACGGCGTGCAGCTTCCGCAGTTGCGCGACGCATCGGACTCGATGCGCACCATGGTGGAGCAGGCCGAGTTGTACGCACGGGAGATCGTTCGCGTGCAGCCGACCGGACCCATCCATCTCCTGGGGTGGTCCTTCGGTGGCGTCCTTGCTCACGCGGTAGCTGTTGCACTGCGAACTGCCGGCCACGAAGTCGGCGTCGTAGCGATGCTCGACAGTCTCCCCACCGTCGACGAGGCGGTGTTCGCCGAAGAGTTCGCGGACAATCTGCGCGCGCTCGGGATCGGTGGGGCGGGGGAGCTCACCGACTTGTGCAGCGAGGCAACTCGCCGGCAGGTCGTCGATCTCGTGCTGGCCGAACTGGACACGTTCGACGAGCTACAGGTGTCGACGCTGTACGAGGACGCTCTCGCGAGCGCGACGAAGATCAACGGCTACTCGCCGGTGGCACTCGAGGGAGATCTGCTGTTCTTCTCTGCAGTCCGAGATCACCCGTCCGCAGGCGACGCGGCGCTGCTCTGGTCGCCGTACGTGGGCGGCACCATCGAGAATGTCGATGTCGAGACCACGCACGCGAACATGACTTCAGCAGAGTCGCTGGTGGTGGTCGGGCGGACACTCGACACAGCGATGGATGCCGCCGAGGGGTGAATGTCGGTCGAGCCGGCGGCCGTGATGGGCGGCCCCGGAGTCGACTGGCGCCGTAGGACCGTGGGGTCCGAGAGACCGGACCGTCAGGTCAGCAGGGTGCGGTGTGAGTCGAGGCGTATTCGGGATCGAGTGCGGATAGCACCATGTAATTCGGTGCCGGATCCGTGACGAGCCCGACGTGAGTAGTGGTTGCGGCAGGGCAGACGTCCTGGACCCATACGTTGTGCACCGACTCCGTGTCACCGGTACGAAGAAAGGTCTGCTCCGGGGGCGTCGAGATCGTGTCGTCCCGAGTGGCGATCACCGTGTAGTCGACGCCGGGAAGGGCGTCACCGCCGGCATTGAGATTGACCAGTACCGGCGAACCCACCAATTGCTGGGCTCCGGCCATGTTCCAGGTCAACGGTGTGATCGCGTCACCGGGAAGTCCCAATGAGGCGACCAGCTTCGCCAATTCCTGCAGTCCGCCGAATGTCGTGCCGTGGTTGGTGGCACCCAGGGTGACGAGGCTGTGGACCTTGTTTCGTGAGGGGTCGGCGGGATCGGTACCACCGTCGAACTTCATGTACTGCCGAGCTACGATTCCGCCCTGCGAGTGGCCGACGATGTCGACCTGTGAGGCACCGGTCCCGGTGAGAACTCGATCGATGAAACCGCCGATCTCACGCGCCGATTCGGGAATGTCGCCCGAGCCCCACACGACCTTGCCGGGCTCGAACAGCAGGCCGACTGCACCGTAATTGGGTGCGAACACGCAGTAGCCCTGTTCGATGAGCTGCGGAGCCAGAACGGTCCACGTCGTGGCATCCATCTTGGTGCCGTGGATCAACACGACAGGTCGTGGATGTTCGGGGCTGGGAACGCAGCCGAAGTCGTTGGTCCCCTCCACGGTAGGAAACTGCGTGGGGGCAGGATCGGCGGAGGCGATGGCTTGTCCGGAGAGGGTCACGGCGAAGATTGCCGCGAGCGCACAGAGAATTCGTGCGGCTCGTGTTGTAATCGCCATGGCCTCTTTCGGGTTCAGCTCACCGCGTCGGACGACGTCGGCGATAGCATGTGGGTGACACAACCGTAACATTCATAGTGCGAGTAACCTTTTGGGCAATTGCAGAACTACTGGTCCGCGAGTTGTGCTCGATCCCCATTGTGACGATGCTCACAAATAAGGCCGATTTGCTACCAGCTGAACGCTCGGTATTCGACGCCAGCGCGCAGTTCCCCGACGCGGATGTACAGGGCACGCAACCAGTGCCCTCGCGACAGTTTCGTCAGCGACGTGGGGAACAGTGGATTGCGCAGGATCAACACGCCCCATCTGAGCAGTACGGTCCGAATGCTCAGTGGAGGGCAACCGAGTGGGCGGTACACACCGATGAGCTTCGTGGTGCCGTAGCCGGCCCGGTACGACTGGCGCAGAAGCGGTCGGAGTCGGTCGCGAAGACGGTACGAGACCTTCGGCTGTGGATCGAAGCAAAAACTGTGACCCGCCAGCTGTGCGCGCCAACTGAACTCCACGTCCTGGCTGGCTGCGAACTGGTTGTCCATGCCGCCGAGAGCGCGATAGACCTCCGCGCGGCACGCCATGCTGGCACCGATCGCGAACGGGCGAAACGAAGTTCGACCTTGTTGCTCCGGAGCAGGGCCGGTCGTCCACGACAGCGCCCGTTCGTCGTTGAGCGTCGACGTCTCGACTGCGGTACCGACCACATCGTAATTCGTCGCCAGCCGGGCGAGGCTGTTCAACCAGTCGGGATGCACCACGTCATCGGCGTCGCAAAAGGCGAGCAGCTCACCGGTCGCCGCTTCGGCTCCACGATTGCGAGCATGCGCGGCCCCCTTCGCCTGGGATGCGTCGACGTACAGGATCGACACGCCCTCACGGACTTCGCATGTTTCGAGGTACTTCCGAAGCTCGGCGCAGTCGGAATTGTCTGCAATGACGACCTGGAACTCATTGGAAAAATCCTGCGTTGCGAGAGCCCTCAGCTGTGCCTCGAGATGTCGATCGAACGAGCCGACAGGAATGATCACCGATACGGTGGGCACGCTCGAAGAGGTCACGGCGGTTCACGGTACGCAAGGACGTGGCCCGAGCGGAAGAGGCCGGTCCGAATGCGGTCGTGCGTCCGTTCGTCAGCCGTCCGAAGATGCCTTCTTGTAACCGCGGATTGCCGGTATCAGAAACACGACTGCCATTCCGAGCGACCACGCCAGAGTTTGCAACACCGGGGTCAGGACGGGACCACCCATAGCCAGATTCCGCATTGCGTTGACTGCAACGGACATAGGTTGCGCCGCAACCACCGGTTGGAGCCAGAGCGGATAGGCGAGAACGGGGACGAATCCCGCATTGAAGAACATCAACAGGGTGCAGAAGATCGATACCAGTTCGACCAGTGGTGCGTCTCCGGCGACCGTGGCCAGGAATGTCACCATCACCGCGAACCCGATACCGAACACCACCGGAATCAGGATCAACAAGATGCCGGCCTGAATTCCCTGGGTGAACCTGAACCCCATCGCGACACCGGCACAGACGATGACGCAGGTGGTGACGAGCACTCGAACTGCTTCGGCGATCATTCTGCCCAGCAGGCCGGCGGCGCGGTGAGTGGGTGTCGTCCAGAACCTGGACAACAAGCCTGATTTCCGCTCGCCCTTGAGACCGACAGCGCTGACGATGGACCCGAACATGGCTCCGACAAGAGCGATCATCGGCACCTGACCGTAGATCGCCGGCGCTCCGGTGGCCGCGGAAATCGAGTTGCCTAGTACGACACGGAACATGACCAACATCAACGCGGGGTACAGCAACGCTTGAATCATCGTCGACGGATCGCGCATCCATCGCATCAACAGTCGCTTGGCCTGGATCAGACTGTGGGTCCAGAGTGCACGAACAGACCTTTCGCCCAGGACCATATTGGGTTCGGGGAAGGTCAGGCTGGACACGCGGGTTGTGTTCACCGACGCTTCGGACATTGTCATCTCGGCCTCGTCACTCTGGCCTGGAGCTCGCCCAGATGGCGAGCGGTACGAAGAACACGATCAAGCCGGCCACCCATGCGAGCGACGGCCACAACACCTGGAAGCTGACTCCGCCTTCGGCCATGTCGCGCATTGCGAAGGAGAACTGCGAGATCGGCTGGTTGCGTACGAACGGTCGGATGAGTTCTGGGAAGCCACTTTCCGGAACGAACCCGCACGAGGCCATACCGAGAATGAGCTGGGGGAGGGTCAATACCTGGCTGGTGGCTTCCGGACTCTTCGACAGCGTCCCGATCGCATCGGCACCGATCGACAACGTGGTGCTGATCAACATGGCGAGTGCACAGAACAACAGGGCCTGACCGAATCCTGCAGTGAAGCGAAAACCGATGACGTAACCGAAACCGAGGGCCGATACCAACGACACCAACGAACGGACCACACCGCTCGAGATCCGTGCCACCAGTGGGACACCACGTACGACGGGCATCGTCTTCAAACGAGAATTGAGTCCGCTCATCGCCTCCGTCGAGGCTCTCTGGGCGGCGGAAATTGCGGTGAAGGCCATAGCCTGCAGCACGATGATCGGCATCAGGAACTGCGCGTAGTTGATGCCCTGTAGGCCCATCACGAACTTCAACGGCAGGTAGAAGCCGATGGTGAAGATCAGCGGAGCGATGACCGCGATCAGCAGCTCGCCCTTGGTGAGCATCGTCCACAGAGCACGTCCGGTCAGCGCCTGCCACTGGACGAATCCGGACGGCCGCGTTCGTGACCGCCGCTTCGGCTGCTGTGTGGTGGAGCCGGCACCGGTCCGCTCGACAAACCTCGAGTGTGTTTTGGGTAAGCCCCGCGTCGTGGCCGTCATGAGCTCGAGCTCGTCTGCGAGTGCCCGGTGAGCGTGAGGAACACGTCGTCCAGCGAGGGTCGTCGCAGTGCGATGTCGGCCAACACGATTCCCTCCGCGTCGACGCGGCGCAGGATCTCGGACAGCGTCGCTGCGCCGTCGGGTGCAGGCACCGAGAGCCGGTCGGATGTAGCGGTGATCTCGGCGTGTACCGCAGCAGGGACCATGTCGCCCAATGCCTGCGCGGCCGCTCGGAGCTGACCGGGATCGAGCGGCACCACTTCGCAGTAGCTGCCACCGGTCATGGCCTTGAGCTGATCGGACGTGCCCTCGGCGATCACGGTGCCCTTGTCGATGACGATGATGTTGTCGCTGAGGACGTCCGCTTCTTCGAGGTACTGCGTCGTCAACAGCACGGTGATGCCCTGTGCTTTGAGTGCTTCGACCAGTGACCACACGCCCTGGCGGCTGCGCGGGTCGAGTCCGGTGGTCGGCTCGTCCAGGAACACGACCTCCGGCCGCACGACCAATCCGCACGCGATGTCGATGCGGCGACGCATGCCGCCGGAGTACCCACGGACGGGCCGCTTGCCGGTATCCGAGAGGTCGAATTCGTCGAGCAGAGCCTTGGCGCGCGCCTTGGCGGCCTTCTTGTCCAGACCCATCAGGCGGCCGAACAACTCGATGTTCTCGCGGCCCGACAGGGTGTCGTCGAGAGCCGCATACTGTCCGGTCATCATGATCGAGCGTCGTACTGCAGGGGCGTCCGCGGCAACGTCGTGTCCCGCGACGAAAGCTCTGCCTCTGTCCGGTGCGATCAGGGTCGACAGCACCTTGACGGTGGTCGTCTTTCCGGCACCGTTGGGACCGAGAATGCCCAGGACGGTCCCGCGCTCGGCGGAGAAGCTGATGCCGCGCAGCGCATGCACATCACCGAAGGACTTGTGTACGTCCTCCACGTGTACGGCTGCGTGTTGAGCTGACGACATCGAATCTCCGAGCTGTCGGGGTGAATGGTGGGGCAGGACCCCGTGGAGTCGAGGGCCACTACTTGATACCGGAATTCCCCGAGAATGTTACCTGCGGGTCGACGCCGGGTGACCTCCGCAGTCAGCCCCAATCGATATCGATACTGTCCTCGACGTCGAGCTTCCGGCACAGAGACCGAAGCCCGCTGTAGTCCTGAACCAGAGCGCGGCGACTCTTGTCCTGCTCGACGTCCGCCAGCATCTCGTCGGCACCGCGGATGCCCTCGAGCTCGAGAATGCGTCGCCAGGTGGAGAAATCGCTGCTCGAGAACGCATCCATGCCGTCGACGAGACCGTCGAGGAACTTCTGTCGGTCGTTGGCTCCGAGTCGATCGAAGACGATCGCGGCCATGTCGTCGGCGATCGACGCATGGCAGTACTCGTCGCGATTGTGCAGTTTCACGGTCGCCCGATTGATGGGCTGGATGACGTCGTCGTCCTCGATCAAGTCCAAGTAGGACGTGATGGAGATCTCCGCAACCGTCATGAATGCCAGTGAGCTGATCGCAGCGGACCACGAGTCGTCGCTGGTTGCCTGCGCAGTACGTTGCCGACGCACCGTCGAGCTGAAGGGCAGGGAACGCTCCGACAGCGCCCACCCACGCCCTCGCCGCGTCGCTGCGCTCGCGTTCAGGTGCATCAGCGTGTGGTACTGCTCGTCCACCATCGCCTGGGTCACCGCGACCGCGAGGGTGTCGCCCATTCCGGTCTCGAACACGTCCTGCGCCAGAAGCGCGAAACCTGGGTGGACGACGTGCTGCTCGACATCCATCACGTTCTTGTTGAACGCGATCCAACCCCAGGCTCGGAGGCGATCCTTCTGCTCGGGGGTGGCACCGGTGAAGGTGTCGTGCTCGCCGAAGGGTATGAGGGCGTCGGGAAAATCCTGTTTGGACGTGTCGAACAGGTCGTCGAGCTCGGGTTCGGGCTTCTTCACTGTCGCGCGCTGCGCCCAGTTCTTGGCCAACCGCGAGACGACCGCACTCTCCACGACATCGTCGGAGTCGAACTCCGGCAACGACGGCTGTTCCAGCATTGCGTGCCTCGCCTCCGCGCTGTTACCAGCGGTCATCGGTTCCTACTACTGCCTCGAACGATACCGAACATCTCCGCACACACTGCTCGATAGTGATCGCCGCTTCCGCCCAGCGCGGACTCTGCCTCGGTCAACAGTCGCGCGAACTGGGTCTCGGAACCGGAATCGACCGCCTCGTTCAGTGTTTGCGTGGCGCGGCGCAGTGCCGCTCTGGCCTCGGCGGCATGCGGATTGCCTGCTTGTACGTCCCAATAGACCTCGGGTTCGCCGCCCGTGATGCGAGCGAGCACCGCCAGCATCGTTGCGTGTGGGGGAGGTGCAACGGCAGCGATGTCCCCGAACGGCAGGTCGAGTTCGGCCAGGGCCAACCCGAACGCCAGCACACTGGCGTGCGTCAGAGCCTGCGTCGCGGCGGCGAGGCGATCGTGGCGTGCGGCGTCGAGAAGAACGACTCGGCCACCCCACCGTGCGACCCTGTCGAGAAAGGCGTCCGCGGATGGGCCTTCGCGGTGCACGACGGCGGCCACCGGGCGGCCGGCCATTCCCAGCGACGGGGCGAACATCGGATTGATTCCGACGGTGGGACCGAGGCGGTCGGTGGCATCCACGTGGCGCGCGAATCCGGATTTCACCGACAAGGTCTCCACCACCAGTGCTTCGGGCTGCACGGCCGAGAGGTCTGCTGCCAACGCCACTGATTCGGGCACCGCCAGAATCACCGTCGCAGCACGTGTCAGTACCGAAGTGAGCCGGTCGTCGGGCGCGATGATGTTTCCGACCGTGACCGGCGAGGCTGCGTCGGAGCTCTCGTGCACGTCGACGACCGTCACGGGTACGCCATCGCCGCGCATCAGGTCGACGATCAGGCGGCCGACGGCCCCTGACCCGCCGACCACGACCACCGAGTCATCGGACTCGAACTGCCGAACCGTGTTCATCGTTCGAGTATGTCAACGGGCCGCAGCGGACACCCAGATCGTGATGTCTGCGTGCACCACCTCGACGCCGGCGGTGTCTCTGATCGAGACCGGCACGACGACTTCGAGTCCGTCGGTCACGGCGGAGAAGTCGGGAATCGGATCGAGTTGTGCGACGGCACGGAGTGAGGTGGTTGCTTTCGTCAGGTATCGGACGTTCATCGATTTGGGGATCCAGCGGTGCGAGGTCGGCACCGTCGCCTCGGCGAGCATGCCCATCGCAACCTCGGCGAGGTTGCATGCGGCGATGGCGTGGAAGGTGCCCAGGTGGTTCCGAATTCCGAACCATTTCGGAGCCGTCACCTCGCAGCGGCCCGGTTCGAGGGCCACCACCCGCGGCAGCACGGAAGCGAAGTAGGGGACCCGGAGACACATGCCGACGGAGAACACGGCGGACCCGATAGTGTTGTTGGGAAGCTTCGACCAGGCGCGATAGGTTGCGCCCGTGGTGCTCTGGACTGAGGTCATGGCGCTACCTTACTGCTCGGTAAGGTAGCGCGACGACGATCGACGGACCCCGAGTTGATCTGTCGCCCGGACTGCGGCATACTGGTCGGGTTGCCTGGACACGGGACGCGCTTGCGTGCGGCCTGAACCAGGTGAGTCGGCTGTAGAGCCGGCTGAGCAAGACATGAGACCAGCGCTCCACGTGAGCGCGTCCGGAACACCAGCTCGATCGGTGCGGGTTTCGTTCGGTACGGATGGTTGAAGCGAAAGTTTCAGCGCAGACGAATGAGCGGAATCGCGACACGCCCGACCGCGTGGACCGGAGAACCATGACAGATGAAGAGCGGCAACGGATGCAGGCCACGCCTGGGTCGTCAACGTTTTTCACTGTCGTGTGTGCACGAAGGCAGTTCGGGTCGGTGGGTTCCACCGGCTCGGGGACTGTGCAGACGAGGTGGAGCAGGCCGAACGGCCCGTTCTACGACCAAGCGGCAAGAAAAGGACACTAAGCGTGGCGGGACAAAAGATCCGCATCAGGCTCAAGGCCTACGACCATGAGGCGATCGACGCGTCAGCGCGCAAGATCGTCGAAACGGTCACCCGTACGGGTGCCCGCGTCGTCGGACCGGTGCCGTTGCCGACAGAAAAGAACGTGTACTGCGTCATCCGTTCGCCGCACAAGTACAAGGACTCGCGCGAACACTTCGAGATGCGTACTCACAAGCGGCTCATTGACATCCTCGACCCGACACCGAAGACGGTGGACGCGCTCATGCGCATCGACCTCCCGGCCAGTGTCGACGTCAACATCCAGTGAGCGCGGAGACAACGATGACTGATAACAAGAACCGGCCTGCGACAGGAATTCTGGGCACCAAGCTCGGAATGACCCAGGTCTTCGACGAGAACAACCGCGTCGTTCCGGTGACCGTGATCAAGGCAGGCCCCAATGTGGTCACCCAGATCCGCACCCAGGAACGTGACGGCTACAGCGCCGTCCAGGTCGCATTCGGTGCGATCGATCCGCGCAAGGTGAACAAGCCCACCACCGGCCAGTTCGAGAAGGCAGGTGTCACGCCGCGTCGCCACATCGTGGAGATCCGCGTTGCCGACGCCTCGCAGTTCGAGGTCGGCCAGGAGCTCACCGCTGCAGTGTTCGAGGACGGCGCATACGTCGACGTCACCGGCACCAGCAAGGGCAAGGGCTTCGCCGGAACCATGAAGCGTCACGGCTTCAAGGGTCAGGGCGCGAGCCACGGTGCACAGGCTGTGCACCGTCGCCCCGGATCCATCGGTGGCTGCGCTACTCCGGGCCGCGTGTTCAAGGGAATGCGCATGTCCGGACGTATGGGTGGCGATCGCGTAACCACGCAGAACCTCTCGGTCCACAAGGTGGACAGCGAAAACGGTCTGCTGCTGATCAAGGGAGCTATCCCGGGCCGTCGCGGCAACGTCGTGATCGTCAAGTCTGCATTGAAGGGTGGTGCACGGGCATGACCAGCCTCGACAAGAAGACCGAAACCAACTTGACGCTGGACGTCAAAGAGGTCGGTGGCAAGACCAACGGAACCGTCGATCTGCCGTCGGCGATCTTCGACGCACCCGCGAACATCGCGCTCCTCCACCAGGTCGTCATTGCGCAGCTCGCAGCGGCACGCCAGGGAACGCACTCCACGAAGACTCGTGGCGAGGTTCGCGGCGGTGGCAAGAAGCCGTACCGCCAGAAGGGAACCGGCCGCGCCCGTCAGGGTTCGACCCGCGCTCCTCAGTTCGTCGGCGGTGGCACGGTCCACGGACCGCAGCCGCGCGACTACAGCCAGCGGACTCCCAAGAAGATGAAGGCAGCCGCATTGCGCGGTGCCCTCTCCGATCGGGCTCGCAGCGAGCGGATCCACCTGATCACCGAACTGGTTGCCGGACAGATTCCATCCACCAAGGGTGCGAAGACGTTCCTCGCCGAGCTCTCGGACCGCAAGAAGGTCCTGCTCGTCGTCGGACGCGAAGACACCGCAGCGTGGAAGAGCGTCCAGAACCTGGACGGCGTGCACCCCATCGCACCCGACCAGCTCAACACGTACGACGTGCTCAACGCCGATGACGTCATTTTCAGCGTGGAAGCGCTGAACACCTTCATCGCTGGGCCTGCAAAGAACGAGGAGGCAAGCAAGTGACCACGATCGCCGATCCCCGCGACATCTTGCTGGCACCGGTCATCTCCGAGAAGTCCTACGGACTGATCGAAGACGGCACGTACACGTTCCTGGTGCACCCGGACTCGAACAAGACGCAGATCAAGATTGCCGTCGAGAAGATCTTCGACGTCACCGTGACCAGCGTCAACACGATGAACCGTCAGGGCAAGCGTAAGCGGACCCGGTTCGGTTACGGCAAGCGCAAGGACACCAAGCGCGCGCTCGTAACGCTCTCCGCCGACAGCAAGCCCATCGAGATCTTCGGAGGTCCGGTCGCGTAAGCGACTGGGACTCTTCGGATATAGAGGACGAGAAGACTCATGGCAATCCGTAAATACAAGCCGACAACCCCGGGCCGTCGTGGCTCCAGCGTTTCCGATTTCGCTGAGATCACGCGTTCGACCCCCGAGAAGTCGCTGATCCGCCCGCTGCACGGTCGCGGTGGACGTAACGCACACGGTCGCATCACCACCCGGCACAAGGGTGGCGGTCACAAGCGTGCGTACCGTCTCATCGATTTCCGTCGCAACGACAAGGACGGCGTGCCGGCCAAGGTCGCTCACATCGAGTACGACCCCAACCGCACCGCGAACATCGCACTGCTGCACTTCGCAGACGGCGAGAAGCGCTACATCGTCGCACCCAAGGGCATCGCCCAGGGATCGCCGATCGAGCAGGGTGCCAATGCCGACATCAAGCCCGGCAACAACCTGCCCCTGCGCAACATCCCGACGGGTACGACCATCCACGCGGTCGAACTCCGTCCGGGTGGTGGCGCAAAGATGGCCCGCTCCGCTGGAGCGAGCATTCAGCTGCTCGGCAAGGAAGGCCCCTACGCCACGCTGCGTATGCCGTCCGGTGAGATCCGTCGCGTCGACGTGCGCTGCCGCGCAACCGTCGGCGAGGTCGGCAACGCCGAGCAGTCGAACATCAACTGGGGCAAGGCCGGCCGCATGCGCTGGAAGGGCAAGCGCCCGACCGTTCGTGGTGTCGTGATGAACCCGGTCGACCACCCGCACGGTGGCGGCGAGGGCAAGACCTCCGGTGGACGCCACCCGGTCAGCCCGTGGGGACAGCCGGAAGGCCGTACCCGCAAGAACAAGGCGAGCGACAAGCTGATTGTCCGTCGTCGTCGTACCGGCAAGAACAAGCGCTAGGAGGGAGTTCAGAATGCCACGCAGCCTGAAGAAAGGCCCGTTCGTAGACGATCACCTCCTCGCGAAGGTTGACGTCCAGAACGACAAGGGAACCAAGCAGGTCATCAAGACCTGGTCCCGTCGATCGACAATCCTGCCCGACTTCATCGGTCACACTTTCGCCGTCCACGACGGTCGCAAGCACGTACCGGTGTTCGTGTCCGACTCCATGGTCGGCCACAAGCTCGGGGAGTTCGCACCGACCCGCACGTTCAAGGGTCACATCAAGGACGACCGGAAGGCGAAGAGGCGATGACCAACTTCACCCCCACCGCCAATCCGACTGCCAAGGCCGTAGCGAAGCACGTTCGCGTCACGCCGATGAAGGCACGTCGCGTCGTGGATCTGGTTCGTGGGCGCTCCGTCGAGGACGCGCTCAACATCCTCAAGTTCGCGCCGCAGGCAGCGAGCGAGCCGGTCGCCAAGGTGATCGCGTCCGCAGCCGCCAACGCCGAGAACAACCTGGATCTCGATCCCAGCACGCTGATCGTCGCCACTGCATTCGTCGACGAGGGCACCACCCTCAAGCGATTCCAGCCGCGCGCTCAGGGCCGGGCATTCCGGATCCGCAAGCGCACCAGCCACATCACGGTGATCGTCGAAAGCCTGCCCAAGACCGGCGGAACGTCTCGCAACCGTCGTAAGGGCCAGGCGTCCAAGGAAGGGGCTCAGTAGTGGGTCAGAAAATCAACCCGCACGGCTTCCGCTTGGGTATCACCACTGACTGGAAGTCGCGCTGGTACGCAGACAAGCAGTACTCGGAGTACGTCAAGGAAGACGTCGAGATCCGCAAGCTTCTTGCCACCGGCATGGAGCGCGCGGGTATCGCCAAGGTCGAGATCGAGCGCACCCGTGACCGTGTTCGCGTGGACATCCACACGGCACGTCCCGGCATCGTCATCGGTCGTCGTGGTGCCGAGGCCGACCGCATCCGCGGAGCTCTCGAGAAGCTGACCGGCAAGCAGGTCCAGCTCAACATCCTCGAGGTCAAGAACGCCGAGTCCGAGGCTCAGCTCGTGGCCCAGGGTGTTGCCGAGCAGCTCAGCAACCGCGTCGCATTCCGTCGCGCAATGCGTAAGGCCATCCAGTCGGCCATGCGTCAGCCGAACGTCAAGGGCATTCGTGTTCAGTGCTCCGGCCGTCTCGGTGGCGCAGAAATGTCTCGCTCGGAGTTCTACCGCGAGGGACGCGTTCCCCTGCACACGCTCCGTGCCGACATCGACTACGGGCTGTACGAGGCCAAGACCACCTTCGGCCGCATCGGCGTGAAGGTCTGGATCTACAAGGGCGACATCGTCGGCGGACGGCGTGAACTCGCTGCCGCTGCGGCTCCGGCCGCCGGTGCAGACCGTCCCCGTCGTGAGCGTCCCACTCGTCCGCGTCGCAGCGGTGCCTCGGGCACCACGGCGACCAGCACCGAGGCCGGCCGCGCGGCATCCGCAACCGAGGCTCCGGCCTCGACCGAGCCCACTCAGGAGGGCTGACGCATGTTGATCCCCCGCCGGGTCAAGCACCGCAAGCAGCACCACCCGAAGCGTTCGGGTGCCGCCAAGGGCGGAACTCAGGTGACATTCGGTGACTACGGCATCCAGGCTCTCGAGCCCGCCTACATCACCAACCGTCAGATCGAGTCCGCTCGTATCGCGATCACTCGCCACATCAAGCGTGGCGGCAAGGTCTGGATCAACATCTTCCCGGACCGTCCGCTCACCAAGAAGCCTGCCGAGACCCGCATGGGTTCCGGTAAGGGTTCGCCCGAGTGGTGGATCGCGAACGTCAAGCCGGGCCGGGTGCTCTTCGAGCTGTCGTACCCCGACGAGACCATCGCGCGTGAGGCACTGACTCGCGCCATCCACAAGCTGCCCATCAAGGCACGCATCATCACCAGGGAGGAGCAGTTCTGATGGCTACCGGAACCCCAGCCGCAGAGCTCCGCGAGCTCACCGGTGAAGAGCTGGTCACCAAGCTGCGTGAGTCGAAGGAAGAGCTGTTCAACCTTCGTTTCCAGATGGCTACCGGCCAGTTGGACAACAACCGTCGACTGCGCGTGGTGCGCCACGAGATCGCGCGTATCTACACGGTGCTCCGCGAACGTGAGCTCGGCTTGGCCTCTGGTCCTTCCGAGGACACAGCAGGTGACGCAGCATGAGCGAGGAAAACACTGTGACTGAAGAGCGCAACAACCGTAAGGTCCGGATCGGCTACGTCGTATCCGACAAGATGGAAAAGACGATCGTGGTCGAGCTCGAGGACAGGGTCAAGCACCCCCTCTACAGCAAGATCATCCGTCGTACCACCAAGGTCAAGGCACATGACGAGAAGGGCGACGCCGGCGTAGGCGATCGCGTTCAGCTCATGGAGACCCGTCCGTTGTCCGCCACGAAGCATTGGCGACTGGTCGAGGTTCTCGAAAAGGCCAAGTAAGCACCGAGTGCTGGAAGAGCCCATTCCCGGGTCAACCGGGGATGGGCTCTTCTGTGTTCTCACCCGAGGTAGGAAGTGCATTCGATGGACGAGAACCGACGCAAGGGCGTGACTGTCATCATCCCCGTCCGCAATGCGGTCGCGACCCTGAGAGCCCAACTGGACGCCTTGGCGGTACAGGATCACGGCATCGACTTCGAGGTGATCATCAGCGACAACGGGTCGACCGATGGGCTGCGGGAGTTTCTCGACATGCGCCCTGACGACTACGGAATATGCGTTCGGTACGTCGATGCTTCCGGTTCTGCAGGCACATCGCACGCACGTAACGTGGGGGCATCGGCAGCTCGAACCGAGTTGCTGGCGTTCTGCGACGGCGATGACGTCGTCCGGCCCCAGTGGTTGAGCGAACTGGTGGCTGCCGCATCGACGGCGGATCTGGTGAGTGGCTCGGTGGACACGTCGAGGGTGAATTCTCCTACGGTGTACCGTCGCCGCCCGATGACCCCCTCGAGCGCGGGATTCGACACCGACTTTCTCCCGTACGTCCCAGGCTGCAACTTCGCGGTATGGGCCGATGTCTTTCATACAGTGCACGGTTTCGACGAGACCTTGACCGAGGCAGGCGAGGACCTCGACTTCTCCTGGCGTGTACAACTGGCCGGGTTCCGCATGGCTCATGCAGGAGCCGCGACCGTCGACTACCGCCTCAGACCGACGATGCGCGAGTTCTGGTCACAGGTGCGGCGATACGCGGTCGGCGACGTTCAGCTGTATGTGGCGTATCGCGACTACGGGTTCGCCGGTCTGTCGGTCAGGGTCTTCTCGCAGCATGTGCTGCGCCTGCTGGTGACCAATCCACTGGTGCCGCAGAGCTTGTCGCGGGTGCCCCGAGAACGCTGGATCGCAGCTGCGGCTGTGCTCGTCGGTCACGTCCAGGGATCGATCCGGTACCGCACGCTGTTCCTGTGATCGAGGGTCACCTGCCCAGCAGGCCACCGAGCGCCCCACCGACGCCGGCTTGTTCCCCGCTGCCGGCACCACCGATCAATCCGCCCGGCGGCTGTTCCGACGGCTGTACGACGACGAATCCCTGACCCGCGAACTCGAGGGTGAATCGCTCACCGGTCGAACGGCCGATCAGGGTCCCGAGTCCGAACGAATCGTTCTTCTTCACCCGTGTCTGCAAGGACGACGACCACGCGACCGCAGCTTGCGGATCTGCGAACGTCGGCTGATCGACGTTCAGCACCACCGGCACGCCGTCGGTCGTGATGGCGATCCGCCCGCGTCCGGTGAACACACAATTGAAGAAGCCCGCGTTTCCACCTGCCGCCGCGCCCTGGACTCGCTTGACGTCGTAACTCAGTGAGGACTCGAAGGCCAGCACGTTGGCACCGTTGATGGTCAGTCCATCCGTGCCGTCCAGGTCGATCAGATGGACATCCTGCGCAGCGTTGGCGAGGAAGAGGTCACCCTGACCCGATACCTTCATCAGCGGCACACCCTCCCCGGAGAGCGCCTGCTTCAGTGCCCGACCCAAACCGCCCGAGCCCTGCGCCTCGAATTTCAGGTTGCCCTGATAGGCGACCATCGAGCCCGCCCGGGCCATCAGCTCGCCGCTCAGACCCACCCGGCACATCTTGCTGCCCTGCTTCTGAATGCCGGATCCGGGAACCTCGGCGTGTACGGGCGCGAACAGTTCGCTTCTCATGGCCAGAACTCCTTGTTGGACAGGTGAATTCACGGGTGATTCGGTGTTCTGCGACGGGGTTGTCGTCGATGCCTCGGGCGGCGGCTGCTCGTCGTCTTCGATACTGATCCCGAAAGCGGTGGCCAGCCCGGCCAACCCGTCCGCGTACCCCTGGCCGACAGCGCGGATCTTCCACTGCTCACCGCGCCGGTAGAGCTCGAGACACACCAGCGCGCTTTCGTCCCCGAGAGCATCGGCAGCGAACCCGACCTGGGCCGTACCCGACGCATCGGAGACCGTCACCGACGTAGGGCCCGCGGCGGCAAATGTTGCTGGACCACTTCCGTCCAGCGAGGCCGCGATCGCAATGGTCTCGATGCCGGGTGGAATCGCAGACGGATCCATCCGGACCAGATGACCGGAGGACGTCCGGTGGTACTCCACACCCGCGCCCGCCGGCTGGTTGTAGAACACCAGATCTGCGTCCGAACGCACACGTCCGTCCCGCCCCAACAGCAATGCGGATACATCGACGGAGGTCGAGCTGGCCAACGTCACTGTCAGGGGGCCGGACGGAGCGGGGCAGTTCTCCCCGCGAGCGAGGCTTTTCACCGGATCCAGTGTGCCAGTGTCGGACGCCTGCTGTCAGGAACGTGCGAGTTCGATGACCTCTTCCTCGGTCGGTGGACTCTTGGGGTGATACGACAGGCACAGGGGAGTGGCCGTGCGTCGGAACTCCGCACCTTCCACGGCGGCATAGAACTGACCGGCGGGCAGACGCCCGACGTCGGGAACCGAACCGCCCTTGACTCGCGCCATCTCCTTGGCCGCATCGACCTGCGACGGGCTGTTCAACAGACCGTAGAACTGAGTCGACGCATTGCCGGCAATACGGTTGTGCAGACCCTTCGGAGCTTGGGTGGCGAACACCAGACCGAGCCCGTACTTACGTGCCTGCGACGCCAGAGCCAGGGTGCTGTGTGTCGCCGCGGTCGTCCTGTCCGACGGCGCGAAGTTCTGTGCCTCGTCCATGACGAACAGTCCGCCCAGCGGCCGGTCGCCCGCAGGATTTTTCTTTATCCATGCGAACAACCCCATCTGCAGCTGGTTGACGAAACTCTGCTTCTGCTCGTCGGTGGTCAGACCGGCCAGGTTGATCACCGACACCCTGGCCTTCTTGCCCTCGACCGGCGTCAGCAGAACAGCCGGATCGACCGGCGTACCTGCTCCGGCGAACATCGGATCGTTCGCGGCGGCGGCTTTGAGATTCTCGGCCAGACCGGCAGCGATGCGGACGGCGTCGCGCATCTCGCTGGCGTCCTCGGGGAATTCCTCGAGCAAGTCGATGAAGTCTGTGAGATTGCCACCGTGCGGCCGTCGACCGAACAGATCGAGTGCCGACTTCAGCACGGCCCGACCGTGTTTGGCCTTCTGCGACGTGCCGAGAACGCCGGCAGCCGGTTCGAGCGAGGCCAGTGCGGACTCGACGGAGGCCTCGAACTCGTCGGCGTCACCGAGGACGCTGACAAAATCGGGAAGGGGCTGAAAGCTCAGCGGCCGACCTGCGGACTTGCGCGGCGTCCAGACCACGACGTCGGTGTCGCGCAGGTATGCCGTTGCTTTGGCTTCGTCACCCGGCGGCCAGGTTCGCTCGTCCTCCGGCCAGGCAGTGCCGAGACGGGCGAGATCGTTGTTGACGTCGAGTACGATTGCCGAAACACCTTGCAGCGCGCACTCTTCCACGAGGCGGCGGATCAGCACCGTCTTGCCCGAGCCGGAGCCGGCGAAGATCGCAGTGTGCTTGCGCAATGCTTCGAGGGGAACAGCGACATCGGCACCGGTACTCAATTCGGCACCCATCACGATGGACGGCCGACGCGATGCGGCCGGTGCCGACGCAGTGATCGGGGTCTCCGGTTCGATCAGGGCCGTGTCGTCGTCGACGACGCTCACTGCAGGCAACACAGCGCCGAACAGTTCGACGTCGTGTGCCGGCTTGCGCGCGAGCAGCCAGGAGGTGAGCGCGGGGGAGTTCTCGCTCAGCAGGATCGACAGTGCTGCCAATGCCCGACGGTCCTCGTCGCTCAACGGGACCACGACGCCTCCGGCGCGACGCAGGGCTGCAATGGTCTGCTCGGTCTTCGCTCCGTTGGGCCACGGGTCGTTCCTGATCAGAATCAGCCGCCGTTTGGGCATGTCGACGCGGAGGCCCGCTGTGGTCACTGCGCGCTCCACTCGGGCCAGCGCGGCCCGTGCGTTGCCGGACGTCACCGCACGGAAGCACCAGTGCTCCTCGTCGTCGGTATCGGTGTCGACGGTGTGGCGTAGCCGGGCGTGCAGGGCAGGCTTGCCGCTCGGGGGCGGGTCCTGGGCGAGGCTGTCATCGGACGACTGGTGTTCGTGGATCCACGCGGTCAGACCCGCAGACAGCAGCGCGGGAACGATCGAATCCTCGCTGTCGGGTCGCAGCGGAACGGAGACGTCCACCTGTTCGCGAAGTTGCCGGTAGCGATCGTCGAGTGTGTCGAGTTCGTTGACCCGCGCGGTGGGAAGTTCCGGCGCATCTGCCGGGCCGGACCGGTCGGTGAAGCTCGTCAGCTCCGACGCGATGCCGGTGTCGAGGCAGTGCCGGATGTGGCGATCGACGGCAATGAGCAGCTGGCGCGGAGTGAAGTCCGGGGCTTGCTCGAACGCGTCGGGGGCCACCGGCCACGTCGGGTGCGGCGGAGTGAAGCCGGCTTCGAGGAAGCACGCTGCCAGGCGGCGTCCGAGCAGCAGCCGACCGATGTCCGACGACGGAATCGGCTTGAGCGACTGAGTGACTCGGAAGCGGTCTCGCATAGGAGCGACTCCGCGGGCAGCGATCAGTTCCCACGCACTCGACAGAGCTGACAGCACCGAGGCGGTGCGGGGGAGTGTCTCGCGTAGAGACATCAGCCCGTGCGCCAGCTGTTCGACGACCTTGTCCTCCTGC
Organism: Rhodococcus sp. WWJCD1; assembly: GCF_002258735.1. Classification (NCBI taxonomy): domain Bacteria; kingdom Bacillati; phylum Actinomycetota; class Actinomycetes; order Mycobacteriales; family Nocardiaceae; genus Rhodococcus; species Rhodococcus sp. WWJCD1. The sequence goes on along the minus strand of NZ_NOXY01000003.1, from coordinate 129,757 downwards.
GCGTCGGCGAACTCCTGATCGGATCCGGTGCGCGACTGGGCGACGAGGGTGTCGATCTGGTCGATCGCGAGAATCGTCGGGCCGGTGATCGCGAGGAGTCGCGAAATGTTCTCGGCGATGCCCTGATGGCCGAGCTCGGCGCGGCGAATTCCCCACCCCGAGAACTCCTCGGGATCGACGTCGTCGATGGACTGCAGGTATGCGTCGCCCAGGTCCTGAACCGCAGAGTCCGGGGCAATGGACAGCACCAGTGCGCGCAGTGTGTGCTGCGACGTCCGGCGATGGCGGGGATGCACCTTGTACACCGCGGTGACGAAGGCATCGAGCGTCTCGGCGTCGATCATGTTCTCGCCCATGATCTTTGCGCGCTGATCCTCGGACGCGTCGCCGATCTCGCACAGGCGTCGAAGCAGCAAACCGAGCTGACTGTCGGATCCGCGACCGGACGGGCGCATCAGATCGTCGAGCATTCCCATCAGCGTCGAGCGCCAGAATCCGGCGGCGTCGAGGAGCCGGATCAGGAAGAAGTAACCCCCCTTGAGCTGTACTTCCTCGCGCACCTGGCCCAGTAGGTGCGTCTTGCCCGAGCCGGCAGGCCCACGCACGACGACGCCGAGAGGGCTGGCGTCATCGGACACATCGGCATCGTCGTACGCATTCATCACTTCGAGGAACACCCGCTCGTGCATCCCCGGCACATGCACGTTCGACTGCGAACGCCACACGTCGTCGGGTGTCGGTGCCCAGCTCAGCCGCACCGATTCGAGGGCTCGGATCTGCTCGTTGTCCGTCATCGTCGACTCAACGCCCATCATGCTTCGATCGAGAGAAGGTGGTTCTGCTGATTACCGACTACGACGGCGGCAGCACGTTCCTCGTCCGTCAGTGTCTTCTGATTCTCTTCGGGGATCAACGAAACGTCCGAAGCTCGTCGCAGGCGTGCGAGAGCGTCGTCGAGGTCGCTTCTCGGTATGTCGTGCAACTCGTTTCGCAGTCGCGAGAGTCGAACCGTGCTGCCGGGTTCACGTGCGAGCCGCGCGTAAGCCGTGCGAATCGAGGCTTCGATGTCGACCGTCTCGTCGGACTTCTCGGACCTGTCGGCGGGTGCGGGTTCGTCCTCGCGGGGCGAGAACACATCCGCCGGACGGCTGTCGGTGCGATCGAGCCATCGACGCAACCCGGCCAACACGGTGAACATCGCCTTACCGGCTCCGGTCGATCGAGCCGGGGGTTCACCGCCGATGAGTTCACCGCAGGTACGCCACCCCTTGTCGGTCAGTTCGAGAGTCATCGGGCGTACCGAGGAGTTCACCTCGATCAGACCTGCGTTCTTCAGCTTGTCGCGAGAAGGCTTGGCCAATTCGGGGCCCATCGTTCTGAGTTCGGAATTCTTGACCGGACTCGCTTCGGCCATCAGGACCAGTAGCACTGCTGCCTCGGTCCCGTTCAGGTCTTCGGTACTCATCGAGGATCCCCCTTCGATCGTCTTCTCGATACTGCCTCGCGGATGGTAGCGACAGCGCGGTGCGGGTCGTCCATCACCTGAGCGTTGGTGAACCGCAACACCATGTAACCGTGTGTCTGCAGTTGGTTGTCGCGCACGCGGTCCTCGGCGAAACGCTCGGGTGCACGGTGTTCGTTCCCGTCGATTTCCACGACGACTCTCTCGGTGCGCCACAGTACGTCGACTGTGAACGGTCGGCTGAGCTCGCCGAGCCGGATCGAGCGATTGTGTTCCCGTCCGGTGGCCCACTCGTGCACGTCCAGCGCTCGATACAAGCGCTTTTCCGGATCACTGGCCGGGTGCGGATGTCCGGCGATCGGTGGATAGCTCAGTGGGCGAAACCGATCGAGGACGGTGCTGACGCCGGTGGGCACTGCGGGTGCACGAACCGACACCGACGGGAACCGATCCATGCCCGACGCCCCGTCCCCGATGACCCACACCGCCATCCCGGCGTGCGTGCACAGCCATTCCGCCGCAGTTGCGGCGACACCGGCATCGATGCCCGTGGGTACGACCAACACGAGCGCGGCGGAACGGCGACGTTGAGCAACTGCGAGTATCCGCGCCGAACCCGCAGCCCGGGTTTCCACGGTGAACGCCGCTCGACGCGGTGATCGCCCGGCGACGGCCGCGTCGGCGAGAGCTCCGACGTAGGGGCCGAAGTGCACGGTATCGGCGGCCAGCCGCACAGCTGTCGTGCGTGCCGCGCGCCGATCCAACGTGGACGTGCCTGCCTGGTGGTCGAATTCCGGAAGCCAGAGCTCAGCCGAGTTCGCCGCCGCATTCTCCAGCTCGTCGACCACGGCATCCACGAGGTCGACAGTCCGTTTCGCAGACCTAGGCTCGAGTGCGAAGAAGACGATTGCAGGCGCAGCGGTGGGCAGCGGGTTCACCGAATCGGCGAGCTCGCGTTCGGTGGCACCGTGCACTCGAACGACTCGATCCATGGGTAGGCCCGACCACCAGCCCGCGGTAATGTCGTTCGACGTCATCGCCCTGCCACGACGATCCGAAGATGTTCCATCCCCGAAACCGTACCGAGAGTCCTGGGTCCGTTGGCAACGGCTCGAGAGCGGGCGATCACGATTTGGATCCACGGGGGCCGTTCCCCTACACTTGACCGGTTGCCTGTGGCAGCGGTGTGCCTTCGTGCGCCCGTACCCGGCAGCCGACCGCGCGTGTCGGGACGGAAATCCGGCACGTACGTACATCCAGGTCAAGGAGAAGTGAGTGATTCAGCAGGAGTCGCGAGTACGCGTCGCTGATAACACGGGCGCAAAGGAAATCCTTTGCATCCGCGTTCTCGGTGGCTCGTCACGTCGCTACGCCGGAATCGGCGACATCATCGTAGCTACGGTGAAAGACGCCATCCCCGGTGGAAACATCAAGAAGGGTGAGGTCGTCAAGGCCGTCATCGTCCGCACCGTCAAGGAGCGCCGTCGTCCGGATGGCTCGTACATCCGCTTCGACGAGAACGCTGCTGTGCTGATCAAGCCGGACAACGATCCCCGTGGAACCCGTATCTTCGGCCCGGTCGGCCGCGAGCTGCGTGAGAAGAAGTTCATGAAGATCGTCTCGCTCGCCCCGGAGGTGCTGTAAATGAAGGTGCACAAGGGCGACACCGTTCTCGTGATCGCAGGCAAGGACAAGGGCGCCAAGGGCAAGGTCATTCAGGCCTACCCCGCTGACTCCAAGGTTCTGGTCGAGGGCGTGAACCGCATCAAGAAGCACACCGCGGTCTCCGCCAACCAGCGCGGCGCATCCTCGGGTGGCATCGTCACTCAGGAAGCCCCGATCCACGTATCGAACGTTGCTGTGGTCGACTCGGACGGAAACCCCACTCGCGTGGGCTACCGGACCGATGAGGAATCCGGCAAGCGCGTTCGAGTTTCCCGGAAGAACGGGAAGGACATCTGAGATGACTACCACCGAAAACATCGCGGGCGAACAGCCCCGCCTCAAGGCGCGCTACCGCGCCGAGATCAAAGACGCCCTGAACACCGAATTTGCATACGAGAACGTCATGCAGATCCCCGGCATCGTCAAGGTCGTCGTCAACATGGGTGTCGGCGACGCCGCCCGTGACGCCAAGCTGATCAACGGTGCAGTCGCCGACCTCGCTGCCATCACCGGCCAGAAGCCGGAGATCCGCAAGGCTCGCAAGTCCATCGCACAGTTCAAGCTGCGCGAAGGAATGCCCATCGGCGCACGCGTCACCCTCCGTGGCGACCGCATGTGGGAGTTCCTCGACCGTCTGGTCTCCATTGCCCTTCCCCGAATCAGGGACTTCCGCGGCCTCTCGGGCACGCAGTTCGACGGCAACGGAAACTACACGTTCGGCCTCAACGAGCAGTCGATGTTCCACGAGATCGACGTGGACAAGATCGACCGTCCGCGCGGCATGGACATCACCGTAGTAACCACCGCAACCAACAACGAAGAAGGCCGCGCGCTGCTCAAGCACCTCGGCTTCCCGTTCAAGGAGAACTGAGTCCATGGCGAAGAAGGCATTGGTCAACAAGGCCAACAAGAAGCCGAAGTTCGCGGTGCGTGCATACACTCGCTGCAACCGCTGCGGCCGTCCCCATTCCGTGTTCCGCAAGTTCGGCCTCTGCCGCATCTGCGTGCGCGAGATGGCACACGCCGGAGAGCTTCCCGGAGTTCGCAAGAGCTCCTGGTGATCTGAAGCCTCCGGGCTTCACCACACCACGCTGATGGGCGTGGGTTCCGAAAGGAACCCACGCCCATTTTGTGTTGCTCGAATCCTAATTTTCACACAGTCCACACGTCGTGTCGTAGCTCCAGTGAGCGGACCAGACCGACCGCCGCATGATGATCATGGCTGTCGATGATCAGCAGCAGGCCACGCTCGGACATCGCCGACGCGAAGGCGTCGATGGAGACGGTTCTACACCCGGGCGGCATATCCGGGTCTCCGAGTTCCCGATAGGTGTCGGCGATCGCTACTGCGTCCTCATCCGGGTCGAATCCCCAGACGGTCACGAAATGTCCTACATTCCAATCGAATTCGGTCAGTTCCGCGGTGTGAACATTCGCCACCAGGCCGAATCGGAAGTGCGCGTCGGCAAGGCGGACAAGTAGCAGGCGTAGCCGCTCGGCACCGGGCCCCATGATCGGAACGACGGCAACGCGGTGGTCGGTTGCCGTCTCGATGCCCTCTGCGAGACCTGCCGCTGTGGTCCCGGCTGCGTCGATCGATGCGGCCCTCGGCAGTGCGTCCCACCCGTCGGTGATTCGAGGGGTTCCGGGAGGACCGGTCGACTCGACCTCGACCGGCCAGATCGCGGACCCTGATGCGACCGCAAGTGCCGTCACGCCCGGTGCATCGTCGCCCATGACGGCCGTCAGCGCAACCGATGCCGAGAACGGTCCGCAGAGTTGATCCGGTTGCGGCAGAACGCGATCGAGCTCCGAGGCAATAGTGCTTGCCCTGGGGAACCGGCGCAGCATCTCAGTAGATCCAGCGCAACGATTCGAGCAGTTCGTCCTCGGTATGGCTCTCCGCCCACGCGGCGTCGGCGTCCCGGCAGGCAACGAATGCGCCCAGAAGTTCCTCGCCCAACACGTCTCGGACCAGTGCTGACGACAGTAGGTCTTCGCGCTGCTGCGCGTGGGTGGTCGCGAGTGCGGAGATCCCCGCGGTCTCGCGGCGCGCGTCGTCCCAACCTCCCACGTCCTCCTGGATCGGTGATGGCAACTGCGCCGAATCCGCCACTCCCGACAGGCCGGCCGCGATCGTGACGGCCAGTGCCATATACGGATTGGCGGACGCGTCGCATGCCTTCAACTCGACGTTGGTGTGTTCCGGGCCGAGAAGGGGCGTGGCCGGTACGAGTCGCACTGCAGCCTCACGGTTTTCGACGCCCCAGAACCCGAAGGCACCTGCCCAGTAGCCCGGTCGACGACGCAGCAGCGACCCCGAACTCGGTGCCGTGATGGCAGTGAGTCCCGAAAGTTCTCGAACGAGGCCCGCGATGTACGCCCGCCCGGTGTCGGACAGTCCGTACTCTCCGTCCCCGGTCAATGCGTTGTGACCGTCACGAACCAGTGACGTGTGCAGGTGCCACCCGTTACCTGCACTGCTCGATGAGGGCAGGGGAGCGAAGCTTGCCCGCAGGCCGTGAGCTTTCGCCGCTGAGTGGATGGTCTGCCGCGCGAGAACTTGCGCATCGGCTGCAGCAAGTGGATCGAGTGGACTCAATGCGATCTCCAGCTGGGAGCCGCCGTACTCGGCATGAATCTGACCGATGTCGAGGCCATTCGCAGTCAGCGCCTCGAGCAGCAGGACTACGAATTCGTCGACGTCGCGGAGTGCGTTCGCCGAGTAGGCAGGTCCGCGTTGAGCGGACAGCCCGTCCGATTCGCGAGTCAGGGCGAACTCGATCTCGAATCCGGCCCGCACCTCGAAACCCGCATCGGACGCCCTCTGAACCTGCCGCTCGAGAACAGCACGCTGATCGTAGGGCCACGGTGTGCCGTCCGCCGAGACCTGTCGTCCGTGTGCCCACGCCAGCCCCGGCTGTCCGGACAGGGCGACCACGCTCGACGCGCTCTCGATCACCGGAATCAACCGCACATCGCCGGACGGCGTCGACAGTCCCTCGTGGGCGAATGTGATCCCGTCGTGGGAATCGAATACCGCGAACACCGCGGTGACTCCCACTCCACGCCGTGCGACTGCAGTCAATTCTGAGGTGGGCACGGTGCGCGATCGGACGATGCCGTTGTTGTCGACCCAGCCGATCGTCACCCCGGCGATGTTGCGGTCACGCAGAGTGTGGGTGAGGTGGTCGATGTCGACTGCCTTCGAGTCCGTCATGGTCCGACGTTAGCGAAGAAGTGGGAGTCCGGGTGTCCGACTGGACCCGAGCCGCTGCGCAATGGTAGGGCGATTTGGTCTTCGGGTGCGTGATGCCTACACTAGAGCGGTTGCCCGGGCTTCGTCGTGCCTGCACGCGAGTCCTTGCAATACAGAACGCAACCTCGAGTTCTCCGCACGTCAGCATCGAATGCGGAAGCTCGTAACACCTGGCAGTGCAGCGATGCATTGCTTGGAGCGCAACCCCTGACCGGCAACAGTCGGTCAGGACATGTTCACTTCGCTGTAGGCCCACGATGTGACGAGCCAGGCCCGTCGGTTTTCCGAAACCCACAGGCACCAGCCCGCGCGTGCTGCATGGGAACCGCTGCGAGAAAGGTGCACAGGTCACACCATGACGATGACCGATCCAATTGCAGACTTCTTGACTCGTCTGCGCAACGCCAATTCGGCGTACCACGACGAGGTGAAGCTTCCCCACTCGAAGCTCAAGGCGAACATCGCCGAGATCCTCAAGCGCGAGGGCTACATCTCCGATTACCGCACGGAAGACGCCGAGGTGGGCAAGACCCTCATCGTCGATCTGAAGTACGGCCCGAGCCGTGAGCGCAGCCTCGCCGGCGTGCGACGCGTCTCCAAGCCCGGTCTCCGGGTGTACGCAAAATCCACCAATCTGCCCAAGGTTCTCGGCGGCCTGGGCGTGGCGATCATCTCCACGTCCACCGGTCTGCTCACGGAGCGTCAGGCTGCCAAGCAGGGTGTGGGCGGAGAAGTCCTCGCCTACGTCTGGTAGGGGAGGCCACCACCATGTCACGTATTGGAAAATTGCCGGTCCCAGTCCCCGCTGGCGTCGATATCACCATCGACGGCCAGGACGTAGCGGTCAAGGGCCCCAAGGGTGCCCTGAGCCTGACAGTCGCCGAGCCCATCAAGATCGCCCGCGCCGACGACGGCACCATCGCCGTCACCCGGCCGGACGACGAGCGTAAGAGCCGCTCGCTGCATGGCCTCTCGCGCACACTCGTTGCGAACCTCATCACCGGTGTCACCAACGGTTACACCACCAAGATGGAGATTCACGGCGTCGGTTACCGCGTCGTACTCAAGGGCAAGGACCTCGAGTTCGCACTCGGTTACAGCCATCCCGTGCTGATCGAAGCACCCGAGGGCATCACGTTCACGGTCGAGTCGCCCACGCGATTCACCGTTGTCGGCATCGACAAGCAGAAGGTCGGTCAGATCTCTGCCAACATTCGTCGTCTGCGGCGTCCGGACCCGTACAAGGGCAAGGGCATCCGCTACGAGGGTGAAGTGATCCGCCGCAAGGTCGGAAAGACGGGTAAGTGATATGAGCCAGCAAACAGCAGACAAGGCGAACGTCGTCAAGCGCACACCGCGCGGCACCGACGTCTCGACGAAGCGTCGCCTGTCGAAGGCACGTCGTCACTTCCGCCTTCGCAAGAAGATCTCCGGAACGCCCGAGCGTCCGCGCTTGGTCGTCAACCGGTCCTCGCGTCACATCCACGTGCAGTTGATCGACGATCTCGCGGGCCACACGCTGGCCAGCGCGTCGAGCATCGAAGCCGATGTGCGCGCGCTCGAGGGCGACAAGAAGGCCGTCAGCGCGAAGGTCGGCGAGCTCATCGCCAGCCGTGCGAAGGCAGCCGGCGTCGAGGCAGTCGTGTTCGACCGCGGCGGCAACAACTACAGCGGCCGCATCGCGGCACTCGCAGACGCTGCCCGCGAAGGCGGGTTGACGTTCTGATGATGACAATGACTGACAACGGAAGGACAGCCTGATGCCGGGACGTCAACGGCGTGACGGCGGAAGCGGCCCCGCCGGACAGAACAGTGGCCCCAACGCAGGTGGCGACAACAACCAGCGCGGCGACAACCGCGGTGGTGGCGGTCGTGACCGTCGTGACAACGGCCGTGGCGGAAACGCTGCGGACAAGTCGAACTTCATCGAGAAGGTCGTCACGATCAACCGCGTCTCCAAGGTGGTCAAGGGTGGTCGACGCTTCAGCTTCACCGCCCTCGTCATCGTCGGTGACGGCAACGGACTGGTCGGCGTCGGCTACGGCAAGGCCAAGGAAGTTCCCGCGGCCATCCAGAAGGGTGTCGAGGAGGCTCGCAAGAGCTTCTTCCGCGTCCCGATGATCGCCGGCACCATCACGCACCCCATTCAGGGCGAAGCCGCTGCCGGCGTCGTCATGTTGCGTCCGGCCAGCGCCGGTACCGGCGTCATCGCCGGTGGCGCTGTGCGCGCAGTGCTGGAGTGCGCCGGTGTCCACGATGTGCTGTCGAAGTCGCTCGGTAGCGACAACGCCATCAACGTCGTGCACGCGACCGTCGCGGCCCTCAAGGGTCTGCAGCGTCCCGAGGAAGTTGCGGCTCGCCGCGGCCTGACCCTCGAAGAGGTTGCACCCGCCGGAATGCTGCGCGCTCGCGCACAGGCAGGAGCGGTGAAGTAATGGCTCAGCTGAAGGTCACTCAGATCAAGAGCACCATCGGCCAGAAGGCGAACCAGCGTGACAGCCTGCGTACTCTCGGGCTCAAGGGCATCCGCCAGACGGTCGTCCGCGAGGACAACCCGCAGAACCGCGGACTGGTCAACACGGTGCGCCACCTCGTAACTGTTGAGGAGGTCTAACCATGACCATCAAACTGCACCACCTGCGCCCCGCAGCCGGATCCAAGTCGACGAAGATTCGCGTCGGCCGTGGTGAAGGTGGCAAGCGCGGCAAGACCGCAGGTCGCGGTACCAAGGGAACCGGCGCACGCAAGAACGTGCCGGCACGCTTCGAGGGTGGCCAGATGCCCCTCCACATGCGGCTCCCGAAGCTCAAGGGCTTCACCAACCGCAACCGTGTCGTGTTCCAGGTCGTGAACCTGCGCGACATCGAGCGCCTGTTCCCCGAGGGTGGTCAGATCGGTATCCCCGAGCTGATCGCCAAGGGAGCCGTTCGCAAGAACGAGCTCGTCAAGGTTCTCGGAGACGGAAACCTCACCGTGAAGGTCGATATCTCGGCCAACAAGTTCACGGGCTCCGCCAAGGAAAAGATCGCCGCTGCCGGCGGTTCTGCAACCGAGGTATGAGCATTGCTTCGAAGTGCTGATTAGCAGCGCTTCGAGCAGCAGTTCGTGACGATGGCCGCAGCCACAGCTCTCGCAGCTGAGCTGCGGCCATCGTTGCCTACACGCAATGTCGTGTGTGTCGACCGATCGGCCAGGGTCCAACACTGACCGTCGGGACGTTCGATGCGCACTGTTAGAGTTCTAGAGTTCAGAGAAGTTCGTATCGATGCGGTCGACGTATGTCGTCCGCAGTCCATGCTCGTGAGGCTCACGGGAGCATCAGTCGCTCCCGATGAAGCACTCGCGGCGTCAACGCAGTCGTGCCAGGAGGATCTTTGCTTTCCGCCTTCGTGTCGGCCCTCAGGACTCCTGACCTGAGACGGAAGATCCTCTTCACGCTCGGTCTGGTGGCCCTGTATCGCTTCGGTGCAACGCTGCCGTCGCCGGGTGTCGACTACGCCAATGTCCGAGCGTGCATCGACCAGGTCTCCGGTGGAGATTCGGCGGGCATCTACTCGTTGATCAACCTGTTCTCGGGTGGAGCGTTGCTCCAGCTGTCGGTGTTCGCGATCGGCATCATGCCGTACATCACCGCCAGCATCATCGTGCAGCTGCTCACCGTCGTCATCCCCAAGTTCGAGGAACTCCGCAAGGAGGGACAGTCGGGCCAGGCCAAGATGACGCAGTACACGCGTTACCTGTCGATCGCACTGGCCATCCTGCAGGCGACCGGCCTGGTGGCCCTCGCTTCGCGCGGCCAGCTGCTCCAGGGATGTCAGCAGGACATCATCGCCGACCAGTCCATCTTCGGGCTCGTCATCATCGTGCTCGTCATGACTGCAGGCGCAGCCGTCGTGATGTGGTTCGGCGAGGTCATCACCGAGCGCGGTGTCGGTAACGGAATGTCGCTGCTGATCTTCGCCGGTATTGCCTCGCGCATCCCGTCCGAGGGCAACTCGATCCTCGAGAGCCGCGGCGGACTGGTGTTCGGGTTCGTCTGCTTCGCAGCGTTCCTCATCATCACCGGTGTGGTGTTCGTCGAGCAGGGTCAGCGTCGTATTCCGGTTCAGTACGCCAAGCGCATGGTCGGTCGAAAGATGTACGGCGGCTCGTCGACCTATCTTCCGCTCAAGGTCAACCAGGCCGGCGTCATCCCGGTGATCTTCGCGTCCTCGTTGCTCTACCTGCCCAATCTGATCGCGCAGCTCACGTCTGCGAGCACGGCAACAGATCCCAGCTGGTGGCAGCGCATCATCAACGAGTACCTGGTGAACCCAGCCAACCCCGTCTACATCGCGATCTTCTTCGGTCTCATCGTCTTCTTCACGTACTTCTACGTGGCGATCACGTTCAATCCCGAAGAGCGCGCCGACGAAATGAAGAAGTTCGGCGGGTTCATTCCCGGTATCCGCCCCGGCAAGCCGACTGCGGACTACCTGAACTACGTTCTCAGCCGCATCACGCTGCCCGGCTCGATCTACTTGGGCACGATCGCTGTGCTCCCGAACCTGTTCCTCGACATCGGCAGTTCCGGTGGAGGCGGGAACCTCCCGTTCGGTGGAACAGCCGTGCTGATCATGGTCAGCGTCGGCCTGGACACCGTGAAGCAGATCGAAAGCCAGCTCATGCAGCGCAACTACGAAGGGTTCCTCAAGTGAGACTTGTTCTGCTCGGTCCCCCCGGTGCCGGCAAGGGCACTCAAGCCGTTCTCCTCTCCGAGAAACTGGGCGTGCCGCACATCTCCACCGGAGATCTGTTCCGCGCGAACATCGGCGAGAAGACGCCGCTCGGCCTCGAAGCGAAGAAGTACCTCGACGCCGGCGATCTGGTTCCCAGTGAGCTGACCGTCGACATGGTCCGCAGCCGTCTCGCCGAGCCCGACGCCGTCAACGGTTTCCTGCTCGACGGCTTCCCCCGTTCGGTCGGTCAGGCCGAGGCTCTCGTGGGCATTCTGTCCGATCTGAACGCGAAGCTCGACGCCGTACTGTCGTTCGTCGTCGACGAGGACGTCGTAGTCGAACGGATGCTTGCGCGTGGTCGCGAGGACGACAAAGAGGACGTCATCCGCAACCGCCTCAAGGTGTACCGAGACGAAACGGCACCGCTGCTGGACTACTACGCCGACGAGCTCGTCACGGTCGACGCCATCGGTGAAGTGGACGAGGTCAACGCTCGCGCGCTGAAGTCCATCGAGGATCACGGCAAGTAATGGCGTTCGGCCGTAAACGCAAAGTCGTACCGTTTCGCAGCGCAGGTGAGCTCGACGCCATGGCGGCTGCCGGTGCGGTCGTGGGTGCTGCGCTGGTTGCCGTCAGAAACGCGGCGGGTCCCGGGGTCTCGACACTCGAGCTCGATCGAGTAGCCGAAGCGGTGATTCGGGACGCCGGGGCCGTTCCGTCGTTCCTCGGGTATCACGGCTTCACCGGCAGCATCTGCTCCTCGGTGAACGATCGTGTGGTGCACGGCATTCCGTCCGCAGACGAGATTTTGGCTGCAGGCGACCTGGTCTCGATCGATTGTGGTGCGGTCCTCGACGGGTGGCACGGAGACTCCGCGTGGACGTTCGGCGTCGGGGACATCATCGAGGCCGATGCAATGCTGAGCGAGGCGACGAGACTGTCGATGGAAGCCGGTATCGCGGCAATGCTTCCTGGTAACCGACTCACCGACGTTTCGCATGCCATCGAGTCCGGAACGCATGCGGCGGAAAAAGCGCACGGCCGAAAGTACGGAATCGTCGACGGCTACGGCGGCCACGGAATCGGCCGCGAGATGCACATGGATCCATTCCTGGCGAACGAGGGTGCACCGGGCAAGGGCCCGGAGTTGGTGGTCGGATCGACGCTCGCGATCGAACCGATGCTGACTCTCGGGACCTATGACACCGACATCCTCGAGGACGGGTGGACCGTCGTCACGACCGACGGATCGCGCTCGGCGCACTGGGAACACACGGTCGCCGTGACCGAGGACGGGCCACGCATCCTGACGGTTCGGCCCAGCTAGAACTACCAGGCCAACGATCCGTAACGACGTCCCCCTCGGATGAGTCCGAGGTGGGCAGCCGTCAAACGTAGCCAGAGGCGCGTCGGCATCCGGGTCAGTGCGGTCGGCAGCAGTGGGTTTCGCAGTGCAAGCGCGAGTAGCGCGACGATCGTTGTACGGATTCGGAACGGCGGGCATCCGCTAGCCCGGTACATCCCGCGGACGTGGGCCGAGCCGTATCCGAGTGCCCCCGCTTGTGCCCAATTGTCTCGGTAGCCCGTACGCAGACGATATTCGACCAGCGGCTCGGCTATGAAGTGCAGGCGAGCGCCCGATTGCTGTGCGCGCCAAGAGAATTCCATGTCCTCGCTGGCATGAACGAATTCGAGCATCCCTCCGAGATCTCGGTAGGTCGACGCGTGGCACGCCATACTCGCTCCGATGACGAACGGTCGAAATGCTGACTTGCCCTGATTCGAAGGTGGGGCGAACGGAACGGCGGCTCGCGTGGATTCCGAGTTCAGTGCCTCGGTGCTCAGGCCGGTTCCCACGAGGTCGTAGCGCTCGAGCTCGGCAGTGATGCGCCGCAGCCACGTCGGGTGCACGACGTCGTCGGCATCGCAGAAAGCCAGGAGTGGGCCGTCTGCTGCCTCCGCCCCCCGATTGCGCGCGAAGGACGCGCCTGCGGTGCCGGACGAATCGACGTACTTCAGATTCAGTCGGGTCCGTAGCTCGTGGCTCTTCACGAACTCACACACGCCGTCGGTCGAGCCGTTGTCGCTGACGATGACCTCGAACGAGCCGTCGTAATCCTGATGCGCGAGCGCGCTCAATTGTTGGCCGAGTAAATCCTTGGCGTTGTGTACGGGAATGATCACGGAGACGGCTGGGCTGTCTCCGGACGGGTTGGAACTCAAGAGTGCACCTTGCGGGCTCGGACTCTGCACGATTATGGGCGGACGAAACGTTAGCTTCTTTGAACGAGCGTGGCCAGCCGAGGTGTTTCGTGCCCGCTTCGCGCGCATTTGGCCAGATGTGTGTTTGCCGGTAACATAGATCGACGGTGCGCCCTGCGTACCGGATGTTCGCGTGCCCGCATGGGCTGCGAGCGTTTCCGGCGACACGCAGGCTCGAGCGATCGGGTCGGTCAGTGCGCATCACGGTAACGGAAACAGATGCAATCAACCAGGTGTGAGAGCCAGGATCGCGGAGGATATGGCCAAGAAAGACGGTGCTATCGAGGTAGAGGGCCGAGTAGTCGAACCACTGCCCAATGCGATGTTTCGCATTGAGCTCGAAAACGGCCACAAGGTACTCGCTCACATCAGCGGAAAGATGCGTCAGCACTACATTCGCATCCTTCCCGAGGATCGCGTCGTCGTAGAGCTCTCGCCCTACGACCTCACGCGTGGACGCATCGTTTACCGCTACAAGTAAGAGCTTCCCCGGCCACGTCCGGTCGGGGGGAACCATGCTCGGAGCCGCTGCCCGCAGTGGGGCCGAGCTACACACAGGAGATCAACGACGTGAAGGTTCAGCCGAGCGTCAAGAAGATCTGCGAAAAGTGCAAGGTGATTCGTCGTAACGGGCGAGTCATGGTGATCTGCGACAACCTGCGTCACAAGCAGCGTCAGGGATAACCACCGAGCTTTTCGCACGTCGGCTTGGCAACAGCTAGAAGATGACCTCCCAGCACCAACCGTGACACACGCGTTGCGGCATACCCCCGGCACGGAGGCCGGGGCCCCACTGAGTTGGTTGAAAGACGCTTCACACCCCAGCGGTGAGAAGGACACAGGGGACGGACTGGGAGCAGACCTCCGGACAAGAAAAGGAAATGCCACATGGCACGTCTCGCAGGTGTGGATCTGCCGCGCGAAAAGCGCATGGAGATCGCACTGACTTACATCTACGGCGTCGGCCGTACCCGCTCCAAGGAGATCCTCACAGCGACGGGCGTCAGCCCCGACCTGCGAAGCAAGGATCTCGGCGACGACGATCTGCGCAAGCTCAGCGATTACATCAACGAGTCCCTCAAGGTCGAGGGCGACCTGCGCCGCGAGGTTCAGGCCGACATCCGTCGCAAGATCGAAATCGGCTGCTACCAGGGTCTTCGCCACCGTCGTGGTCTGCCCGTCCGTGGACAGCGCACCAAGACCAATGCGCGTACCCGTAAGGGACCCAAGCGCACCATTGCCGGCAAGAAGAAGGCGAAGTAATGCCCCCCAAAGCACGCGGTACCGGTCCGAAGAAGGCGCAGAAGACGCGTCGCAGGGACAAGAAGAACGTCCCGCACGGATCTGCGCACATCAAGAGCACGTTCAACAACACGATCGTGTCGATCACCGACCCCGCCGGAAACGTCATCTCATGGGCGTCCTCGGGACACGTGGGCTTCAAGGGCTCGCGCAAGTCGACTCCGTTCGCCGCACAGCTCGCAGCCGAGAACGCTGCGCGCAAGGCACAGGAGCACGGCGTCAAGAAGGTCGACGTGTTCGTCAAGGGTCCCGGCTCCGGCCGTGAGACCGCTATCCGCTCGCTTCAGGCCGCTGGCCTCGAAGTCGGCACCATCTCCGATGTCACCCCTCAGCCGCACAACGGCTGCCGTCCGCCCAAGCGGCGTCGGGTCTAGCGGGAAGGAAAGGTTTAGAAAATGGCACGTTATACCGGTCCTATCACCCGCAAGTCGCGTCGTCTGCGCGTCGACCTCGTCGGAGGCGACCAGGCATTCGAGCGTCGTCCCTACCCGCCGGGCCAGCACGGCCGCGCGCGGATCAAGGAGAGCGAGTACCTGCTCCAGCTGCAGGAGAAGCAGAAGGCTCGCTTCACCTACGGCGTCATGGAGAAGCAGTTCCGTCTGTACTACAAGGAAGCCAACAGGGCCGCCGGCAAGACCGGTGAGAACCTGCTGACCATCCTCGAGACTCGTCTCGACAACGTCGTCTACCGTGCAGGTCTCGCACGCACGCGTCGTCAGGCACGCCAGCTGGTCACCCACGGCCACTTCCTCGTGAACAACAAGCGAGTGGACATCCCCAGCTACCGCGTCTCGCAGTACGACATCATCGATGTCCGCGAGAAGTCCGCACAGACACTGCCGATCCAGATCGCCCGCGAGAGCTACGGCGATCGTCCGGTCGCACCGTGGCTGCAGGTCGTTCCCAACCGTCTTCGCATCCTGGTTCACCGGGTGCCGGAGCGCGCACAGATCGACGTGCCGCTCCAGGAGCAGCTCATCGTCGAGTACTACTCGAAGTAAGGCGCAGCACGCATGTGAGTCTCCTCGCGAGGCTCGCATGCGTCTTCGCCTCCACACGTGGGCGTCAAATAGCGGACGCCCGTACAGGAGGAACACACAATGCTCATTTCACAGCGCCCGACGCTGACCGAAGAGGTCATCGCCGACAACCGCTCGAAATTCGTCATCGAGCCGCTCGAGCCCGGCTTCGGTTACACACTCGGCAACTCGCTCCGCCGCACCCTGCTCTCGTCGATCCCCGGCGCTGCTGTCACCAGCATCCGTATCGACGGTGTTCTCCACGAATTCACCACGGTCCCCGGTGTGAAGGAAGATGTCACCGACATCATCCTGAACCTCAAGGGTCTCGTCGTGAGCTCCGAAGAAGACGAACCGGTCACCATGTACGTCCGCAAGCAGGGCCCCGGCGCTGTCACCGCAGGCGACATCGTTCCCCCGGCCGGCGTGACGGTGAACAACCCTGATCTGCACATTGCGACCCTGAACGACAAGGGCAAGTTGGAGATCGAGCTCGTCGTCGAGCGCGGTCGCGGCTACGTCCCCGCCGTTCAGAACAAGGCATCGGGTGCCGAGATCGGCCGTATTCCGGTCGACTCGATCTACTCGCCCGTGCTCAAGGTCACCTACAAGGTGGAGGCCACCCGCGTCGAACAGCGCACCGACTTCGATCGGCTCGTTCTCGACGTGGAAACCAAGAATTCCATCACCGCGCGGGACGCGCTCGCTTCGGCGGGCAAGACCCTGGTTGAGCTCTTCGGCCTCGCCCGTGAGCTGAACGTCGAAGCAGAAGGCATCGAGATCGGACCCTCGCCCGCCGAGGCCGATCACATCGCTTCCTTCGGACTCCCCATCGAGGATCTGGACCTCACCGTCCGTTCCTACAACTGCCTCAAGCGCGAAGGTGTTCACACCGTCGGTGAGCTGGTTGGTCGTACCGAGTCCGATCTGCTCGACATCCGTAACTTCGGGCAGAAGTCCATCGACGAGGTGAAGGTCAAGCTGCATTCGCTCGGCCTCTCCCTCAAGGACAGCCCCGCGTCGTTCGATCCGACCACCGTGCCTGGCTACGACGCCACCACGGGTACGTGGAGTGACACCGACGCCGGCTCCTTCAGCGACACCGAAGGTGCCGAGCAGGACTACGCCGAGACAGAACAGCTGTAATCAGCTCGCTGGAGCTCTTACTAGGAGATTCATCATGCCCAAGCCCACCAAGGGCCGCCGTCTCGGCGGGTCGGCGTCGCACCAGAAGGCCATCCTGGCCAACCTGGCGACGTCACTCTTCGAGCACGGCCGCATCACCACCACCGAGTCGAAGGCCAAGCGCCTTCGTCCCCACGCCGAGAAGCTCGTCACTCATGCCAAAAAGGGTGATCTGGCCCATCGTCGTGAGGTTCTCAAGACGATCAACAACAAAGATGTCGTGCACAAGCTCTTCGCCGAGATCGGGCCTTTCTTCGCCGATCGCGACGGTGGCTACACACGCATCATCAAGACCGTCCCCCGCAAGGGTGACAACTCGCCGATGGCCATCATCGAGCTCGTCAACGAGCAGACGGTGTCCAACGAAGCCGACCGCGCGCGCCGCGTGAAGGCATCGAAGGCTGCTCCCGCCGCAACCGAGGCTCCGGCCGAGGAAGCGACCGAAGAGAACGTCGTCGAGGCTGTCGAAGCCGACGCAACGGACTCCGAGGTAGCGAACGCCGACGCAGTCATCGATGGCATCGAGGACAACGACGCTCACGCGTCGGACGCCCCCGAGGCCGAGGAAGCAAAGAAGGACTAGTCCTTTTGAGCTCCGCGCACGATCGAAGCGGGCCCGCCATTCCCCCAGGGGAAGGCGGGCCCGCTTTGTCGGTACCCAGCAGAATTCGGCTCGACATCTCCTACGACGGCACGAACTTTTCCGGATGGGCGCGTCAACCGGGTATCCGCACGGTTTGCGGCGTGCTCGAACAAGCCTTTTCCACCGTGCTGCGGCAACCGATCGAGCTGACCGTCGCCGGCCGAACCGACGCTGGAGTACACGCAACCGGTCAGGTGGCACACTTCGATGCCGTCGACGTTCCGGATGATCACGACCGACTGATCCGGCGTATGGCCCGGTTTCTGCCCACCGACGTTCGGGTACGGGCAATCAGCACCGTCTCCCGCGATTTCGACGCCCGATTCTCGGCGTATCGCCGACATTACGAGTACCGATTCAGCACCGCGCTGTATGGAGTCGACCCCCTCGACGTCGCCGGCGTCGTGTCCTGGCCACGGCCCATCGATCTGGACGCAGTACGCGAAGCGTCGCAGGCATTGATCGGACTGCACGATTTCGCAGCGTTCTGCAAGAGGCGAGACGGTGCCACCACGGTGCGAGAACTGCAGCGCTTCGACTGGGAACGCGACGGTGATCGGCTCACCGCGTACGTCAGCGCCGACGCGTTCTGCTGGTCGATGGTGCGGAGCCTCGTCGGTGCAATGCAGGCTGTGGGGGAAGGACGTCGCAGTCCGGATTGGGCGCGGTCACTGCTGACGCGTCGCGAACGGTCCAGTGAGGTGACAGTGGCTCCGGCACATGGACTCTCGTTGGTCCGCGTCGACTATCCGCCGTCCGACATGCTCGCTGCACGAAACGCGGCCACCCGAGAGGTGCGAACTGCGATCTCGGCCGACGGATGCTGTGGGGGAGAGGGCTGACGAACCGCCGCCGGGGCTACTGTCGGAACGATGCAGCCGATACAACTAGCCATCGTCGTCGGTAGTGTCCGCGCCGGGCGCATCGGACCCACGGTCGCGGCCTGGGTCCGCAGCGTTGCCGCCGAGCGCGCGAGCATCGAGGTGGTCGACGTGGACCTGGCCGACTTCGAACTGCCCGGAAACTTGGTCCCGAACGACGACACCGAGCGTTTCACCGCAACGATCGGGGCATGCGATGCGTTCGTGTTCGTCACGCCCGAGTACAACCACGGCGTTCCCGGATCGTTGAAGACGGCGCTCGACACCGTGAAGTACGAGTGGCGCGCCAAGCCGGTCGGATTCGTGTCCTACGGAGGCCTCGGCGGCGGAATCAGAGCTACCGAACAACTACGACAGATCACTGCGGAACTGCACATGGTGTCCGTTCGAGACGCCGTATCGGTGCACCGTGTGCGCAAGCGGTTCGACGACGAGGGTGGTATCGACGACGCCGCTGCCGTCGATGCCCTGGGTCGACTGCTCGATCAAGTCGAATGGTGGGCCAGTGCGGTGGCCGGCGGACGGAAGCGAATCGACTATCCCGGCTGAGAATTGGTCAAGCACGCACGGCTGAGCGCAGACTTCGTGGCCGACCGATGAACGCCGTCTCCTGCGGGATCGTCACCAGTGTCAGTTCGACGTCTAGCGGTCCCGAGAGCACCCTGATCCGGTCGCCCGAGGCGTGCGGTTGAACTATCGACACGTCCCACTCCGGCCGTGGCAGTCCGCGCGCATGTTCGGTGCCGTCGTTGCGCGGTACGTGCTCGGTCAACGACATCACGGTCACACCCGAAAGTCGTTGCTGGTCAGTCGGTTCGGATCCGTCCGCGAAGTCGTTCAGGATCACGTCGTACGACGTCCGAGATCGGATGGTGTGGCCGTCGACAGACAGGCGGTCGAGGGCGCCTATCGCGTCGAGGAGCGATCGCCATGCGTGTGGGCGGTCGCTCCGAACGAGAACTCTGGCTCCCGTAGCGATGGCGCGGAACAGCAGTTGCTGAGCGAGGTAGAGTTCCCCGGCGATCCGCACTCGGGCCAGGCCCGGCCCGAACAATCGCACCGCGACACCGTGTCCGGCGGCGTCGGAACCCAGGAGCTGGCCACAACCGCTCACCGGAAGGTCCAAGTCGTCGAGGCTCGACATCTCGAGAGTTCTATTGGGGGACAAGGACTTCAGCCCGGGTACTGCCAGCGGTAGCTGTGCGAAGATTCCGTCTCGTTGACTTCCGCTCATCGAGGTCAATCCGCGGACCGACGGTTTCGCGACTCGGGCGCGGGCGGCGAATCTGCACGATCCACGGATGCGAAGCTTTCCGATGTCGCGGGTCGGCTGCAGGTGGAAGGTCATCGTCGTCCCCAGGGACGGCGTCGACCACAGAGTGGCGATGTCTTCGGCAGTGATTGCGCTGCAGTCCATTCCGAAGCCGACGCTGGACACACCCGGCAAGGGTGCCGTCGACCACGTCTGTGTCAGATCGTCGGTACTCACTCCCCGACAGAGGTGCAACACAGCCGATCGAAGTTCTGCGCTCGTGAGCAGGCGCGAGGACAGGCCATCGGCCTGAAGAGCACGCAGGACGCGCGTGGTCGCCACGACGGCGGTGCGCGCTGCCCCGGCCCGGCTTCCGCCTCTGACCTCGATAGCCCGAGCGTTGGACCGCACGTCGAGAGTGACTGCTACCCATACCGTCCGCATCGCCACAGCGGGTAGCGGACCGATGAGTCCCTCGTACACCTCGGTGGCAGAAGAACCGGGTGAGCTGCGAAATCCGAGTGCAGCGATGTCGATCGACGAGACGGCGATGTCGTGTTGCCGAAGACACGACGCCAGCGTCTCGATGGGGAGGGTGTACCGCGTGTCCGCGCTCGCCCTGCCGAGAACCGTCGTCGTGTGCGCGGGCGGGAGAATCTCGATGATGCAGCTGACCGTGTTGCGCTGCCAGTGGACACCGACAGCCTGGCCCGTCGTGTCGTGATGGGCGGTGGTCACACCCACCTCGGGAAAACGGTTCGCGAGGAACCGCCAGAGGACCCGGAACCAGTCGACGATCGGTCTGCGGCGAATGGTCACGAACGGAACGAGTGCCACCGCCGCAGCGGCGACCAGTGCCCACAATGGCCGCACCTGCCCTGCGAGCAACGCAAGACTTGTTGCCACTGCAGCGATCTCGGCCGTGATCACGCGTCGGAGCGTAGGCGCGGCGAAAGGCATCGCGGTTCGCCCGAGCCCGATCGAACCCGTACGTGCCATCCGAACCCTCCCCCCGAAGGTTGCCGTACCCATCGATCGCCGCCGAAGCGGTCGCCGAGGTGTGCGGACGAACTGTACTGTGTCGCGTGACTCGAATGGGGATCGGGTCCGATCGAATCCTGGGGAGGAACTGTGGCGTCGACGCCCACAACGAAGTGGCAGGTTGGCGGCTACCGCTTTCTGGTTCGCCGAATGGAACACGCGCTGATCAGGCGTGATGCCCGAATGTTGCACGATCCGATGAAGTCGCAGTCCCGTGCACTGCTGGTGGGCGTCGTGATCGCCTGTATCGGTTTGGCGGGATGCGCCGCGCTGGCTCTGTTTCGGCCGCAGGACAAGATCGGCGATGCGTCGATCGTGGTCGGTAAGGATTCGGCCGCCATGTTCGTGAAAGTGAACGACGTGTTCCACCCGGTGCTCAATCTCGCGTCGGCCAGACTGGTGGTCGGCAAGCCCGACGACCCGTTGACGGTCAAGGAATCCGAACTCGCCTCGAGGCCTCGCGGAGCGCTGGTGGGGATTCCTGGCGCTCCCTCGGCACTGCCGCACGACCCCGATGGTCGCGCCGAAGCATGGACTGTGTGCGACACACTCGATCCGATCGCAGGGGTCACCTCGACCACGGTCGTCGCGGGTGATCTCCGGTACGACGACAGCGCAGCGCCACTTGCCGATACCGAGGCATTCCTGTGGACTTCGAACGGAACGGCGTACCTCGTGCACGACGGAACGAAGTCGCCGGTCGATCTGGCCGACCGGGCAGTGATCCGTGCACTCGGGCTCGAGGATGCCACACCGTCACCGGTGAGTGCCGGTCTACTCAATTCGGTGCCGCAGTCGCCCGCTGTCGCGGCACCGTTCATTCCCCGCGCGGGAGAGGCTCCGCAGTTTCCGTTCGACGGTCGACCGATCGGTTCGGTCGTCAAGGTGGCCGGTCGCGACGTCCAGTACTACGTCGTACTCGAGGACGGTATTCAAGCGATCAGCGAAACGGCTGCCCTGCTCATCAAGTTCACCGACTCGCAAGGCAGTCCCGACATCGCAGCGGTCAACCCCGACGTTCTCCGAGATGCGCCGAAAACCTCGGTGGGGCTTTCGGTCTCGACGTTTCCGGCGACGACCCCCGTGATCGTCGACGCCGGTGAGCGACCTGTCAACTGTCTCACCTGGGAACCGCTCGAGGTGGCCGACGGTGGGCCGACGGCTCGGCTCGTGGAGTCCGCCGGTCGCGGGTTACCGCTCGAGTCCGGCGCACAACCGGTCACGCTGGCTCAGGCCGATGGTGGAGGTGACGCCGTGGATCAGGTCTATCTGGCACCCGGCAGTGGCGGGTTCGTCCGCGGCACGGGAATCTCGACGTCGAGTACCCGTCAGGACAGCGTCTTCTTCGTGGCAGACACCGGGGTTCGCTACGGCGTCGAGGGCAGTGAAGCCGCGTCGGCGCTGGGGTTCGGGCCACCCGCACCGGCGCCGTGGGCGATCCTGCACTTGCTCGGCAGCGGTCCCACTCTCGGGCGCGGTCAGGCTCTGACGATGCACGACGGGGTTGCTCCCGACCCACAGGCCGCCGCGCTACCGACGAAGTAGCGCAACTCGTTACGGCCGGCCCCGCCGACGCAAAGGTATCGACAGTGCGAGACCGAGCGCCAGAATCACCGCGACCAGTACCGAACCTGTCACCGCTGCATTTCGCGGACGATGATCCGGTGCAGGCGGTGGAAGCGGAGCGCGCATCGCGACGCTGTCCGCAAGCGCGGCACGAGGTGCAGGCGTCAGGAGATCGGTCACCGCGGCGAGTGGATCGACGACGCCGTGACCGACGAACGGGTTCCATCCCTCGGCCGGTGCGTGCGCCGTTCTCTCGATTCGGTCCACCACTTCCAGCGCCGTCAGCTCGGGCCGGTGGGCGCGCACCAGTGCTGCGACAGCAGCCACCAGCGGTGCCGCGAAACTGGTTCCCGTCATGGGGTTCACACCGTCGTTGCCCCGAGTGCCGTTCGCCAGTCCGCTGCCCGAAGGCGACAGTGAGGTCATGTTCGAGCCCGGCGCGGCGACGTCGACCCACGGACCCGCAAGACTGAACGAGGACGGCGTGCCATCCGACTCGACCGAACCGACGGTCAACACGTCTTCGAACCAGGCCGGGGTTGCGATGGTCGCGAAGCCGTCCCACGGATCTGCATCGGGCCGAAGCGGATCCGCGTGCGGATTCTGCACCTGGCAGGCCGTGCTGCCCAGATTTCCCGCTGCGGCAACGACGACGACATTTTTCTCACGGACGGCGTAGTGCACCGCGGCACCGAGGGGGCCGTCCGGCACACCGCCTCCCGCGGGTACGCAGGCCACCTCCGAGATGTTGATGACCGACGCGCCGGAGTCGACCGCGGTCCTGATGGCCATGGCCATCGTGCGCACGTTCCCGTACCCCGCGGCGTTCTCCGGCTCGGCGGCTTTGTCCTCCTCGGGTCGGTTGTCGACAATCTGAAAAACATTGCTGGACTGGCGGATCGAGAGTATGCGTGCATC
This sequence comes from Rhodococcus sp. WWJCD1, assembly GCF_002258735.1. NCBI lineage: Bacteria > Bacillati > Actinomycetota > Actinomycetes > Mycobacteriales > Nocardiaceae > Rhodococcus > Rhodococcus sp. WWJCD1. The sequence continues at coordinate 106,584 of NZ_NOXY01000003.1, read as the reverse complement.
CGGGGCGCCGCCGGCGAATCCACTGCCCGGCGCGGTGTTCGCGGCGATCAAACCGGCGACCATGGTGCCGTGCGCATCGCAATCGAACAATCCGTCACCTGCACTGACGTAATCGCCGCCCGGGCCCAGACCCGATAAACGCGGATGAGCGGTGACACCGGTATCGATGACAGCGACCACCTGACCGGCTCCGCGAGTGATGGGCCAAACCGACGCGAAGTCCAGCGCTTTCTGCGCGGTCGGAGCCTCCTGCGGGTCGGGTGTCTCGGACGGAAGAGCGCACGCATTCTTCTGTTCCGTGGGCTCGAGAGGAGCAGGGGGACTCGGTGCAGGTAACTGGGCGGGATCGATCAGCGGACGTTCGGCACGAGCGGGAGAGACCCCGAGAACGGCATTCGACAACACGGCGAGAGCAGTGAGCACCGCAACGACGATTGTGTGCCGCCTACCCGGCGTCACAGCCCGCGGACGACGCTGTACAACCCGCACACCCACACGGCGACCGGGATGACCAGGGCAATGACGGCATACTCGAGGAGCTCGGCCGATCGTCGCATCACCGGCGAGTACGTGCGTGTCGGCACGAATGCGCCGAAGATCGATGCCGTCACGGCTCCGGCCATTGCCACGCCGAACAAAGCGAGGGAGTATTCGGGCAACGCGATCACGGCACCGACGAGGAGCGATAACAAAATCGTCGTTCCGCCTGCGACAAGCGGAACAGCATGTACCACAACGGCATAGGTGCGACCTCGCAGTAGGAGAACGAGAGCGCACAGCGCCGCGAGCGCTACCGCAGGCCACTCGCCGCCGCCCCCTGTATCGTCGGCCGCCGCAGCGAGAACTCCTGCCACCACGGCGACCGTGAACGCCAGCAGCAGACCGGTCAGGTAACTCCGCGCTCGTGCTGCGGCTGCCTGCAGATCCTCGAACGACATCGCGTCGAGTTCGGCTTCCTCGACCGTGTCCAGCGGTGCGCCTGCCGTGGGAACCGGCGGAAGCGGCAACTTGGCCTGCATCATCGACACGCGCGCGGAGAGAGCAATTCCCGTGAGACCCGCCAGAGCCGCAGCGGTGCCGATCGCCGGTTGCGACATCGTCGTGAACAGCGTGCACACAGCCGCGAGGAACGTGAGCAACGCCAGCACGATCGCGGCGGTGAACAACGCGAAGCCGGTTCCACCGATCCGCAGGGACAACAGGGCCGTCGCGCCGGCCATGGCCGAGCCCAACATCAGCTGCGCCGCACCGAATTGTCCTGGCACCAGCAGAGTTCCGCCGGTGAACATCAGCGTGACGGCACACCCGCCGAACAGCACCGCGACCGCGTCCTGCCGATACAGCCGCCCCAGAATCACCCCCGCGATCGCGAAGAGGATCGAGGCAGTCACCGCAGCGACTCCCCCCACGATATCGCCCACATTCTCGGCTCCGTCGCGAATCGGCCCACGCAACACCGTCGCGCACGCCAACAACACCAACGATGCGGTGACGACCGAGCCCACGGTTCGCGCAGTGCGTGCAGTCCAGTGTGGGACGTCGTCACTGCCCGCTCTCGCAACGGAATACATGAGGTCGTCGAAGAGTGGAACCGGTGCAGGCCGCTCGGCGACGCCCAAGACGAGCAACTCGCCGTCGCGAACCGACAGTTCGGCGAAGGTCGCCGTCGGCGACAGCGGAGGCAACCCGATTCGAGCAAGCGTCCACGCCACGGGCACGCCCTCGGACTCAGGATCGACGTCGTACCCCGCCACCCCGGGTCGTTCCGCAGGCTGCACTCCCGCCACCCCGGGTCGTTCCGCAGGCTGCACTCCCGCCACCCCGGGTCGTTCCGCAGGCTGCACTCCAGCAATTCCGGGTCGTTCCGCGGGCTGCACCCCAGCGATCATGTCGATGATCCCCGGAACGAGCAGTGAGACCGGAACGTCCACCGGCAGCGCCATATCCACCTGGGTGGACCTGGCCAACACCGTCACCCGGCAGACGTCCTGCGCGAATACGGAATGCGTTCCCGATGGCCGACGGTGTGCTTCTGCTGCGGTGGTCGACGGCCCTGGGCCGACCGATGGACGGCTGTCGGCGCGTGTCATGAAGATCCCCCCCGGATGTGTACTGTTCGCGTGCAGATGCCCGCCCCACTGGGCATCTGCGTGCACACCTTACGACATCACGACGACTCGCAATCGTCCTTCACACCGCTCGCGGACACTCGCGCTCAGGCTGCGACGAGGTCGCTCACCTGTGCAAGCAACTCGAAGGAGCGAAGCCACGATGCTCGATCGGACACGCCGGAGGCGACGATCAGCTCGTCGGCACCCGTGTGCTCGGCGAATCGATCGAGGTAGTCCTTGACCATGTCCGGGGTACCGACGGCCGAATACTTGGTCATCTTCGCGATCTGTTGTCCTGCCGGCGCTTCGAGAACCATGTCGGCTTCTTCGTCGGTGAAGGTCCGGCCTCGGCCGAGCAGCAGGCTGACGCGGCTGCGCTTGGTGCGGAGGAATTGAGCCTGCGCGTCGGCGAGTGAATCCGCCGCGATCACGTTGACACCCACGATCAGGTGCGGCTCGGCCAGCTGTGCCGACGGCCGGAAGTCACGGCGATAGATCGCGACGGCCTGTTCGAGCGCATCGGGTGCGAAGTGCGAGGCGAAGGCGTAGGGCAGTCCGAGTGCTGCGGCGAGTTGAGCACCGAAGAGCGACGAGCCCAGGATGTAGAGCGGCACTTCGGTACCGGCACCCGGCGTTGCGTTCACCCCGGGGATCAACGACTCCGTCGACAGGTACCCCTGCAATTCCTGGACGTCCTGGGGAAATCGATCTGCGGACTCGGGATCGCGGCGCATTGCGCGCATCGTCACCTGGTCACTCCCAGGGGCGCGACCCAGGCCGAGGTCGATCCGGCCCGGATGCAGGGTCGCCAACGTGCCGAACTGCTCGGCGATGGTCAGCGGCGCGTGATTCGGGAGCATGATTCCGCCGGACCCGAGCCGGATCCGCTCGGTATGGGCAGCGACGTGGCCGATGAGCACCGACGTAGCGGACGACGCGATCGACTTCATGTTGTGGTGCTCGGCGTACCAGATGCGTCGATATCCCCAGTTCTCGGCGTGCTGAGCGAGCGTGACGCTGGCGTCGAAGCTGTCGCGGACTGATTCGCCCTCGCCCACATGTGCGAGATCGAGGATTGACAGGGGTACGGACACGGTGGGAGCCAGCCTTTCGTTCGTCGAGCGCACGGCAAGGGAGCCGCATTCATGTGTAACTGCGTCGGGCGGCGTTCTATTTCTCGCAGCCCCGCGCAGTACGACCCCGGCGGCGGCGCCGAGTAGGGCAGGCGCTCGAAGTGTGCGTGGACCGCCCGGTCTGCGATGCGTTAGCCTGTCGTCCACGTGGCCTCGGGGGGAGGTCGCAGCGAGGCAGTTGTGGGGGCGCAGCCGTGGGGGCGGACCGATGAGTACCGTGCGCTTCGTTCGCGGCGCGCGCAGGGCAGTGCCCCGGTCGCCGGGCGGTGAGGTCGATCTGCAGCCACCACCCGAGATTCCGCGCGCAGTTCCCGGCAATCTGCTGATGAAATTGATGCCGTTGGTGATGGTCGCGGCCATGGTCGGGATGGTCGCGCTGATGTTCACCTCCGGTGCGGCGGCCAACCCGATGATGTTGATGTTCCCGGCCATGATGTTGATGTCCATGGTGGGAATGCTTGCTGGCGGCGGCAAGTCCGGGGGAGCACGTACGGCCGAGGCGAACGAGGACCGCAAGGACTACCTGCGCTACCTCGATCAGCTGCGCCGCGACGTCGCCGAGACGGAGCGTGCGCAGCGCAGGGCCCTCGAATGGAGCCACCCGTCACCCGAGACCCTGTGGTCGGTCGCCGGAACCGAACGAATGTGGGAGCGACGACAGTCGGACCCCGATTTCGCTCATGTGCGAGTCGGCCGCGGTGATCAAAGATTGGCCACCCGTCTGGTACCGCCGGAGACAGGACCGGTGGAGGAGCTCGAGCCAGTGTCTGCGGTGTCGCTGCGCCGTTTCGTGCGGGCGCATTCGGTGGTGTCCGCGCTGCCGACGGCGGTGTCGCTGAGGGGGTTCGCTGCGCTGTCGATAGCAGGCGATCGCGACTGTGCGCGAGCGATGGTGCGCTCGATGTTGGCCTCCCTGTGCAGCTTTCACGGCCCCGATCATGTTGCGGTCGCGATCGTCTGCGGTCCGGACACCGTGGAGCAATGGGAGTGGACCAAGTGGCTTCCACACACGCAGCACGACGCTGTGCGTGACGTCGCAGGGTCGGCTCGGATGATCTTCGGGAGCTTTCTCGAACTCGAAAGTGCACTTGGCGATGTGCTCGCCTCACGAAATCGGTTCGCACGCGGAGCAGTTCCGGTCGCCGGCGTAGTTCAGCTGGTGATCGTGGTGGACGGCGGACTTCTCGACAACAGGTCGACCGACCTCACCGACACGGGCCTCGATTCCGTCACGATCATCGACTTGTCCGGTCTCTGTCCCAGACTCGCTGCATCGCGCGGTCTCCAGTTGTTCGCCGAGAACGGATCGATCGGTGCCGTGAGCGGGACAGCGGTCGAGGTTTTCGCCGTCGCGGACTCGATGAGTACCACTCAGGCGCACGCCGTTGCCCGACGCCTGTCGCCGTTTCGTGCTCCGTCCGCGTCGTCGGTCGTCGATGCCACCGGCGACGACGGAGTGCGAGTCTCGGGATGGAACAGTCTGGTCGGGATCGCCGATGTCGGTGCCCTCGATACCGACCGGGCCTGGACGATGCGTCGCGGCCGCGACAGACTGCGGGTGCCGATAGGTGTGGCACCCGACGGGAGTCCGGTGGAGATCGATCTGAAGGAGTCGGCCGAGAACGGGATGGGACCGCACGGATTGTGCATCGGTGCAACGGGTTCCGGAAAATCGGAGTTCCTCCGCACGCTGGTGCTCGGATTGGTGGCAACGCACTCGCCCGAACAACTGAACTTGGTGCTCGTCGACTTCAAGGGCGGCGCGACGTTCGCAGGCCTCGAGTCCGCACCGCACGTCGCCGCGGTGATCACCAACCTCTCGGAGGATCTGGCGTTGGTGGATCGAATGCGCGACGCGTTGGCCGGCGAGATGAATCGTCGCCAAGAGTTGTTGCGCTCAGCCGGAAACTTCGCGAACGTCTCGGACTACGAGAAGGCGCGCGCCGCGGGGGCGAACCTGGCACCGATGCCCGCTCTGTTCGTGGTGGTCGACGAATTCTCGGAGCTGCTCAGTCAGCAGCCGGAATTCGCCGAGTTGTTCGTGGCGATCGGTAGGCTCGGACGTTCATTGCATATGCATTTGCTCCTGGCCAGTCAGCGCCTCGAAGAGGGAAAACTGCGCGGGCTGGACAGTCACCTGTCGTACCGAATCGGATTGAAGACGTTCTCCGCGAACGAGTCTCGCTCGGTGCTCGGCGTTCCCGACGCTTACCACCTTCCCGCGCAACCCGGTGCGGGCTACCTCAAGTGCGATTCTGCCGAAATCGTCAGGTTCGCTGCAGCGTACGTCTCCGGCCCCTACGAGCCGCCACGGTCGAGTATCGGTGCGCGAGCTGTGCTGGGAGCCGACGTCAGGCCGAGGCCCTTCACTGCCTACGCGGTACCACTCGATTCCATCGATGCCGGCCGTATCGAGGCCGCGCAGGCTCCCGTGGACGAACCGGAGCCGGCCGAGTCCGAGAACACCGGTGCAACGGTGCTCGATGTGGTCGTCGGACGGATACGCGGGCGTGGGATGCCGGCTCACGAAGTGTGGTTGCCGCCGCTGGATGCTGCCCCCACGTTGATACAGCTGCTGCCCGAGTCGGTCCTGACCGAGCGCATCGATCCACGTTCGGGTCTACGTGCTCCGATCGGGATCATCGATCGACCGTTCGATCAGCGCCGCGATCTGCTGACTGTCGATCTCTCCGGTGCAGCAGGTCACGTCGCTATCGTCGGAGCTCCGCAATCGGGGAAGTCGACGGCTCTTCGGTCGCTGATTCTGGCGCTGGCCATGACGCATTCACCCGCGCAGATCCAGTTCTACTGCTTGGATTTCGGCGGCGGAACGTTGGCCGGTCTGGCCGATCTTCCGCACGTGGGATCGGTTGCCAACAGGCTCGACGTCGATCGGGTTCGGCGGACCGTGGCCGAAGTTGCGGGTGTAGTGCGGCAGCGGGAAAAGACCTTCCGTGATCGCGGAATCGACTCGATGGCGGAGTTCCGGCGTCGACGTGCGACGCAGCCCGTCGATCCCGATGATCGGTTCGGGGACGTCTTTCTCGTCATCGACGGGTGGCCGTCCATCAGATCCGACTTCGAGAGCCTCGAACAGTCGATCGCTACCTTGGCCACCCAGGGCCTTGCATTCGGTCTGCATCTGATCCTCACGGCGTCGCGATGGGCCGAAGTTCGGCCTGCGACAAAAGATCTGATCGGTACCCGATTGGAATTGCGCCTCGGCGATCCGTCGGATTCGGACATGGGCCGTGCGAAGGCGGCGAGTGTTCCGGAAGGTCGGCCCGGCCGGGGTATGACCAGGGAAGGACTGCACATGTCGATTGCGCTTCCTCGAGTGGACCAGCGGAGTTCCGTCGACGATCTGTCCCGCGCTGTCGGTGAATCGGTCGCGGCGATCTCCGCGGCGTCCACGGGAACCCCTGCGCCGCCGGTTCGGATGCTTCCGGAGTTGCTCGAACGGTCCGCAATCCTCGCTCAACTAGGCGATGCGTGGCCTCGAACACGCGGCGGCACTCCCGAACTCGGAGTTCCCATCGGGATCGACGAGGCCGAGTTGGCGCCGGTGGTACTCGATTTCGCGGAGAATCCGCACTTTCTGGTGTTCGGCGACAGCGAGTGCGGCAAGACGTCTCTGCTGCGCGGGATCTGTCGATCGCTCACCCTGGCCAATTCATCCGATCGGGTCAAGATCATCGTCGCGGACTACCGCCGAACTCTGCTCGGCACAGTCGATTCCGACCATCTGGCGGGCTACGCCGCCTCGCAGGCGACTCTGACGAGCATGATCGTCGACCTCGCCGGTCGCATGAGCGACCGCATGCCGGGTTCCGATGTGACCCAACAACAGCTTCGCGACCGGTCCTGGTGGGATGGTCCCGAGGTGTTCGTCCTCGTCGACGACTACGACCTGGTGGCCACGTCGTCGGGAAACCCTCTGGCTCCGTTGGTGGAACATCTTCCGCACGCACGAGACATCGGGCTTCACGTCATCGTGGCGCGCCGCTCGGGCGGCGCAGGCCGGGCACTGTTCGACCCGGTCATCGGGCGGCTACGCGATCTGGTGACACCGGGTCTGGTGATGAGCGGAAGCCGCGACGAGGGGAACCTGCTCGGGACAGTACGGCCCAGTGCCATGCCGCCCGGACGCGGCGTCTTCGTCGATCGCTCCGGTCAGGCTCTCGTCCAGCTCGGGCATTCCAGTTGACCGACTGGTGGCGCTATGCGGCAGTGCATCTGGGGTATGCCGAGGTCTCGGTCGTCGCCACGAGCGGCCCGCTCGAGGGACCGCGAGAGTGCGTCGGCTCGGCATTCGCCACGGTCGAAGGTGGCCGGCTCGTGTTCGGTCGTGCCGACACAGCAGGGGAGATACCGCCCGTGCTGTGTATCGACGACCCGTACATCGCGGTGGGAACCTCGGTGTGGAACCGGGGCGAAGTCCTGCACGGGATCGTATGGTCGGCACTGCAGAACGCCGGGGTGCACGACCGACTCGATGTACTCGAGATCGCGTATCCGTCGATCTGGGGCGACGAGCGCACGGGTTTCCTTCGCGCCACGTTCGCGGCGTCGGCGAACGAGGTGGTGCTCGTGGAGACGGCCGCGGCCGCGATCGAGTCGTCGGGTGAACGTGCGCCGTCCGCCGCGGTCGTCGTCGAAGTGGGTGCTCTCGATACGACCGTGCTCGTCATCGACCCGTCGGGGGCGCACGGCGGTGACACCGGTGCCGTCGTCCCCTTCGGTGCAGGCGACGACGATGCCTGGCGGCAAGCGGTCGGTGACTACGTTCGTTCGTCGGTCTCGCACTGCCCGGACGAGGTATTCGTGGTGGCATCGGCGAACGCTGGAGCCGACCTCGTCGTCGATCGCAGCAACAGGTGGCTGACCGGACTCGATATCGCCAGGTCGCTGTATCGACGGGCCGGCGCGGATCTCGAATCGGCACCGTCCGTCCGTGCCGCGACGACTCGGTCGGCAGCGTGGCTCGACGACGTCATCGTGCCGTCCCCTCGGCGAAATCCGGTGTCCTCTCGAATCGCAGTCGCGGTCGGAGTCGCGGTTGCCGTCGTATCGACATGTGCCGCGGTGTATTTCGTCTCCAGTTCGCCCGGGAGGGTCGAAACCCCAGCAGCACAGCCATTTTCGCCGATCGTGGCACCGAGCAGCAGTACGTCGGCGTCTGCCGTCGATACGGCACCGGCGACCACGTCGACCGATGTACCTCTGCCGGTTCGAAGGGTGACGTTCGTATCGGGACGGGCCTCGATGCGTCTGCCGGCCACCTGGACGAGGCTGGACGACCCGGACCGCATGGTGTTGATTCCGCCGGTACCTCCGGACCGACGCATCGTCGTCACGGTGGCCGACCTGACGCCGGGTTCGACGCAGGAACAGGTGGCGGCCGAGCTCCGGTCGGCCGTCGATGCCCGTGGCCCGGACTCCACAATCGGGTCGCTCGAACCTGTCCGTGATTTCGGTAGTCGGGTCGGGATCGCCTACACGGAGACGCCCATCGACGATTCGACGGTGCTCTGGCGGGTGTTCGTCGAGGCCGATCTGCAGGTCAGTATCGGTTGCCAGTTCGAGGGCGACGACTCGGCCGTGATCGACGCCGAATGCGACCTGGCCACCCAGAGCCTGGAGATCGTCCCGGCGTCGTGAGAGCCGACCACAGTTTTTCGAGTGCAGCCGGAACCGAATCGAGGGGTTGCTGCGTCCAAGGAGATGTAGGGGAGTGAGCAGGCCGGACAAGGCCTCTCGGTCGAACAGCACGTGTGCCGCGGGTGCACGTGATTCGAGTAACGAGTACTAGGAGTCGAAGTGGGATATCCAGGGGGACCGGAATCTACGGGTTCGTCGAACGGCGTCACAGTCACACCGCAGGAGCTCGTCGCTGCCGGAGCCACGATCGAGGGGCTGAGCGTCTCGATCAACGCTTCCAATTCAGCAGTCCGCTCCATCGTCGAACAGACCGCCGAGGCCTGGGTCGGCAAGGCAGGCAAGTCTTTTCAGGACGTCATGGCGCAGTGGGACACCAGCGCACAGAAGATGCGCAGCGCGCTGGAACAGATCTCAGCGGACATCAAGACCAACGGCCACGGCTACTCCGACGCCGACGACGACAACGTGTCGGCCGTCAACCAGGTGGCCGGGTCCCTGAACTCGGGCCTGTCCTCCTTCAAGTAACCCCTCGTATCCGGTGACCACGAGACAAACCACACGACCGAGCTCGACCAAGGAGACTGATTCGACATGAAATACGACTTCGCGCAGATCGCGGCGTTGACCGAGGCGATGAACAAGCAGGCGAACGTGACCAAGGACCTCCTCGGGGACGTGGACAGTACTGCGAAGCGGCTCTACGAATCGTGGGAGGGCGACGCGATGACGTCCTACTACGAGCTTCAGCGCCAGTGGAATTCCGCATCCGACGAGCTCAATCTCATTCTGTCGAGTCTCGTCGCGGCTGCCCGCACCGGTGGCGAGACCATGCACGGCGTCGAGATGGCCAACAAGGCGCGAATGGCTCGCTGATTTTCTCGGCTTGCGGGCGAGACATACTGCAAAATCTGCCCCGACCGAGAAAATTCGGTCGGGGCAGATGCCGTTTCTCGGCATCCGAGCCCACCTCGGGGGTCTACTGGTGTGGTGACGGATTTCGGAGCAGCACTCGGGGCCGAGCGGTCTCGTGCCGAGCATCGACTCGAGTCCTTGCGAGACGAACTGGCGTCGGTGATCGAAGGATCGCGGTGGACCACCGACGATGACGAACACGATCCGGAAGGGTCGACGATCGCGTTCGAGCGAGCGAAGATCGCGGCACTGATAGACGACACCGAGGCTGAGATGCGAGAGATCGACGCGGCGGATTCGCGGCTCGCCGCCGGGACGTACGGTATCTGCGAAAGGTGTGGGACCGAGATCCCGGCGATCAGGCTCGAGGCACTTCCGGCCGCCCGCCGGTGCGTGCAGTGCGTGCGCCTGCGCTGAGACGTTTTTGACCTGGGGGACCACTGCCGGTATCGTCTCCCGTTGGCGTGTATGGGCTCGCCGCGTGTTCTTGTGCGCATCGAGCTCTTGTCCTCGGGTCTCAACTGGCCGCCGAGGGCATCCACTCGTCTTGGCCAGCAGCGACATCATGAAGACAGGAATTTTCTGTGTCTACTTACGCCCCGAAGGCCGGGGACACCACCCGGACGTGGCATGTGATCGACGCCACGGACGTCGTGCTCGGACGCCTCGCCGTTCAGGCCGCGACTCTGCTCCGCGGTAAGCACAAGCCCACCTACGCACCCAACGTCGACGGTGGCGACTTCGTCGTCATCATCAACGCCGAGAAGGTTGCCATCAGCGGCAACAAGCTCGACGGCAAGTTCCACCACCACCACTCCGGCCACCCGGGCGGTCTGAAGTCGCGCTCCACCCGCCAGGTGCTCGAGAACAACCCCGATCGTCTCGTGGAGAAGGCCGTTGTCGGCATGATCCCCAAGAACAAGCTCGGTAATGCCATCGCGAGCAAGCTGAAGGTCTACGCGGGCCCCAACCACCCGCATGCCGCCCAGCAGCCCGTTCCGTTCGAGATCAAGCAGGTGTCCCAGTGACGGCGCCGGAGGGAAATGACGTGACGTCGCAGGAGAACATCGAAGAGATCGCCGCCGACGAGTTCGTGGCCGTCGAAGAGCCGGAGGTGACCGCGGACATCGAGGCCGCTGCTGCCGCCCCGGCCCCGATCGTGTTCGATCGTCCGATCCAGACCGTCGGTCGCCGTAAGGAAGCCGTCGCTCGTGTGCGGATGTCGTCCGGCACCGGTGGATTCAAACTCAACGGCCGCACCCTGGAGGATTACTTCCCCAACAAGGTGCACCAGCAGCTGATCAAGGCTCCTCTCGTGCTCGTCGATCGCGCGGAGTCCTTCGACATCGTTGCCCTGCTGCACGGCGGCGGCCCGTCGGGACAGGCAGGCGCACTGCGTCTGGCCATCTCGCGTGCGCTGATCGAGCTCACCCCCGATGATCGCCCGCCGCTCAAGGCAGCCGGCTTCCTCACCCGTGACGCCCGTGCAGTGGAGCGCAAGAAGTACGGCCTGAAGAAGGCCCGTAAGGCGTCGCAGTACTCCAAGCGCTGACGCGTCTTACCCGTTCCATCCTCGAGGGCAGGCTCCATCAGTATCGGATGCCTGCCCTCGAGGCATTTCTCACGACACACTCTCCGCTCGAAGGAGTTCTTGGTTCATGGCGCGATTGTTCGGTACCGACGGGGTTCGCGGACTGGCAGGCGGGCTTCTGACCGCAGAGCTGGCGTTGCAGATCGCGAGAGCAGCGGCCTCCGTATTGGCACCGAACGTCGACGGCGGCAGACGCGTGGCACTCGTGGGTCGTGACCCGCGCGTCAGTGGAGCGATGCTGGGTGCCGCCGTGTCGGCCGGACTGACCGCCTTGGGTGTCGACGTGATCGACGTCGGAGTGCTTCCCACACCGGCGCTTGCCTACCTGACCGCCGAATACGGCGCGGCGCTCGGTGTGATGATCTCGGCATCCCACAATGCGATGCCCGACAACGGAATCAAGATCTTTGCTGCGGGCGGACACAAGCTCGACGACGACGTGGAAGACCGCATCGAAGCCGCCCTCGATCCCGACGCGCGCTCCGAGAACAACGGACCTTTGTTCGACGCGACCGGTGCTGCGATCGGTCGAATCGATGTCGCCCAGGACCCGGCCACCCGGTACATCGAGCACCTCGCTGCGTCGGTCTCGCATCGACTCGACGGTGTCCGTGTCGTTGTCGACTGCTCGCACGGTGCCGCCTCGGTCGTCGGGCCCGAGATCTACCGACGGGCCGGCGCAACGGTGGTGGCGATCAACGCGGAACCCGACGGTATCAACATCAACGACGGGTGCGGATCGACGCACCTCGAGGGGTTGCAGAAGGCCGTCGTGGAGCACGGTGCCGACCTCGGTATCGCCCACGACGGAGATGCCGACCGCTGCCTGGCCGTGGACGCATCGGGCTCCGTGGTGGACGGTGACGCGATCATGGCCGTTCTGGCCATTGCCATGCGTGACGCGAATCAGTTGACCGACAACACGTTGGTTGCCACGGTCATGAGTAATCTCGGTCTGCACATTGCGATGCGTGAAGCCGGAATCTCGTTGCGCACCACGGCAGTCGGAGATCGCTACGTGCTCGAGGAACTGCGCCGTGGCGGATTCGCGCTGGGCGGCGAGCAGAGCGGTCACGTGGTGCTTCCCGCCGTCGGCACGACGGGCGACGGCATCGCGACTGCGCTGCGACTGATGGAACGGATGGCGCAGACCGGCAGCAGTCTCGCAGACCTGGCGTCGGTGATGCGTACCCTGCCGCAGGTGCTCATCAACGTGCGAGTGACGGACAAAGCGGCCGTGGCGTCGGCACCGTCGGTATCGGACGCGGTGGCCGTAGCCGAGCGCGAACTCGGCGAATCGGGCCGAGTTCTGTTGCGCCCCAGCGGTACCGAGCAGCTGGTGCGAGTGATGGTCGAGGCATCCGAGCTCGACGTCGCGACCCGGCTCGCCGAAGAGCTGGCGGGCCGGGTCGCGTCGGTCTGACGTCTCAGGCGGTGAGTTCGCGCAGCGCTGTCAACTGCGCGACGCGTCCGGCGGTGTTCTCGGCCAGCGGCGCGACGTTGAGAGTGGTGACACCTGCTTCGGCGAAGGCAGCGACCCGCTCCTTGACGTAGCTTTCCGGTCCGATGAGGTTCACTGCGCGAGCAAGCTCGTCGGGGACCGCAGCGGCCGCTTCTTCCTTCTTGCCGGCGAGATACAGATCCTGGATCTTCTCGGCCTCGGCCTCGTATCCGTAGCGCTGGGCCAGGGAGTTGTAGAAGTTCTTGCCCTTGGCACCCATGCCGCCGATGTAGAGCGCGAGATGTGGCTTGACCCAGGGCAGGTACTTTTCTGCGTCCTCGCCGATGGCCAGGGTGGGACTTGCGAACACCTGTAGTTCGCCGAGCGACGGGTCACGCTTGGCCTTGCCCGCAGCGAGCGAATCTCCCCAGACGTCGGCTGCCTTCTCGGGGAAGTAGAAGATGGGTTGCCAACCCTCGGCGATCTCGGCGGTGAGCTCGACGTTCTTGGGTCCCAGAGCGGCAATGACGACTGGAATGCGATCGCGGACAGGGTGATTGATGAGCTTGAGGGGTTTGCCCAGGCCGGTGCCCTGGTCGGCAGGCAGTGGAATCTGGTAGTGCTTGCCCTGATACTGGACCTTCTCGCGCCGCCAGACCTGGCGGCAGATCTCGATGACCTCGCGGGTTCGTGCGATCGGTGCGTCGTACTTGACGCCGTGGAAGCCTTCGACGACCTGCGGCCCGGATGCGCCGAGTCCGAGTACGAAGCGGCCCTCCGATACGTAGTCGAGACCGGCGGCGGTCATGGCGGTCAGTGACGGTGTCCTGGTGTAGATCTGGAAGATGCCGGACGCGATCTTGATCGTGCTCGTCTTGGCGGCGAGGAATCCGAGTTGACTGACGGCGTCGAACGAGTAGGCCTCGGGCACGAAGATGATGTCGAGACCTGCCTTCTCGAGCTCGGCGACCTCGGCAACCGTCTCGTTGAAACCACCGCTGTAGTTCAGCATCGTTCCGATGTGCATGGGACTCCTCGTTCGGTGAGCAGCTCGGGCAGCTACTTCAGGTACCTGTTACTGACATTTCACATCGGGACGTTACCGCTCGCTGGGGAACCGATGTGCGTCGGCGCACGTCATAGTGAGAAAGGGGCACATCGAGGGCGAGACGGGGACGTATGAGTGAGGGATTCTGGGTGGACGTGGTCCGCGTTCGCGGAGTTGCAGAAGCCTTGGCGGTATCGGCAGACGCACTCGGCAGTGCGGCGGATTCGGTGGCCGACGCGGGCTTCGGGGCGGCTGGTGCCGGACAGAACTACGGCGACCTCGGCGCTGCGTACACCCAAGCTCACCACGGCCTCGGCCAGGCCGTCGACTCGTGGAGATCCTCGGTCGAGGACGTCGCCAACGCCATCGTCACTGCCATGAACGACTACGAAGGCCAGGACGAGACGACGGCAGACGCGATCGAGTCGCCTCGATGACGTCACCTCCCGTCTCTCCGGAGCAGCACTCGTCGATAGACGAGATTCTCGATGCGAATGCGATAGGGCTGCTGCACTTCGAGCGCTTCCTGCCACTCGTCGCCCGGGTATCGAGCAGCGAAGAGTTTCCGAAGTACGAGCAAATATGTGCGCGGTACGACGAACAACGTGGCTTGAATCTCGGCGCGCTCGGCAACGATGCCGACGCGGTCGAAGCTATGTCTGCGGCACTCGGCGATCAGCTCGAGGAACACGTTCGATTGCGCCGGGTTCTCCAGATGCGATGGCACGGCGAGGCAGGCGACGCCGTGCAGATCTATCTCTCGGCCGAACAGCAGACAGCGACCGAGTTCCTGAAATCGATCGAGGACTCACACCAGACGATGTCCGCCGCCGTCGAAGTTCTTCGCGACGCAGTCACCGACAAGGCCGAACTGTTCGGAGGACTCGACATCGATGCGGTGGACGGTCGAACTGTCGACGAGATCGACGCGATCCTGCTTGCTTCGGGAATCGAATGCGTTCCGTTCGATCGAGAGTCGGTGTTTCCTCGGTTGGCGGCGGCATTCGAGGAACTGGCCGAGCGAGCTCGAAGTGCGGACGTATCGGACGAGTTCGCGGCCGAGGTGGGTGAACGCAGTAGGGAGTGGATCCACGAGGAGTTCGTCCCGAGGATGAAGACCACCTGTGATGCTGTGCTCGACGCATGCACATCGACGGACACCGCCGTTCGAGACAGTCTGGCGTTGCTGGTCGATGTTCTGGGCGACGTGCACGACCCGCCGTTCGGCGATCTCGACGAGCGGAGTTGGGCAATTGCACCCGGCGCAACGTCTGCCGAACCGTGGCAGGCAGCCGACGACTCGTCGGCAACGCCCCCGGCGACTGCATCTGCTCCTACGACACCGGCAGCCAGTGCGGCACAGTCGATCGCGGGTCCGGCGGTCGCAGCACCGGCAGTCGCGGCTCCGAACACCGGTCCATCCGTGGTAGCGGGAGGTACCGACTCGTCCGGTCCACGAACATCCGAAGAAGGGTCCGCTGCTCGAGCCGGCGAATCCTTGGACGGACTCGTGGATCGGGTGGTCGCCGAGATCGTGGATCGCGTCGACGAAGCGTTGAGCACTGCGATCCCAGATGACCGCAGCGCAGATGACGGTAGTGCTGATGACCGCAGTTCCGATGACCGTAGATCCAGCGACGTCACGGGTCCGTCCACTGCAGAACCGGACGGCGGATCAGCGGTGCAGGACGATCCTGCCGGCCCGCGAACGGAGTCGGTGCCATCGTCTCTGCCGGAGCAGTCGTTGCCGATCGACTCGCGCTCGCCCGCGTCCACCGACGAGCGCGGCCATCTCGAGGCCGAGCTCGATGGGCATCGCGCTCGCATCGCACTCTCAGAGGACGGTGCTGTGACGCTCCGACTCGAAACCCCGGGACTGGGGGTTCGCTCGTTCGAGTTGAGAATCGGCCCGTTCGGCCTGCCCGAGATCGTCGAGATACCCGGTGCTGCGGACAACGTGGATGCGAACCAGCCATCGATACCGGCAGCCACGCCGCCGTCGGAACCTGTGCCGACCTCCGAACCTGTGCCGACGACCGACTCCGGTCCTGCCGACACGACACCGACCGAGTCCGGTCCTGCCGACACGACACCGACCGAGTCCGGTCCTGTCGAGCCGGCACCCGCCGATTCGGTGCCGAGCCAGGGGTCCGATCCCATGTCGACGGATGCGCAGGCGCAGTGCCTTCCGGAATCGCCCACGGACGAGACCGTCCAGCAGGATGCAGACGAGGCCGGGAATGATCCGTCAGCCGCGCAGCATCCGGTGTCGGCAGATCTCCCGCGTCCTCCGGCCGAATCACACGATTCGAGCACCGGTGCCGGCTTGAGTGAAGCGGGAACACTGTGAGCGCCGCCGGCGGGTGGCGGCGTGAGCTGCATCGAATACGCGACGAGCACCGTGACGCGATGGCGCGCGCGGCCGAGGCGCTCAGGCGGGCTCAGACCCCCACCGCAGTCTCAGGCCGACACGACTCGCACACCGTTTCCCCCGTGGATCCGGAAACGGAGCCGACTCGTGGCTCGGTGCTGCAGCCGGCTCACCTGGACCGGCGAAAGTCCGTACCCCATGTCGAGACCGAACCCGAAGACCGGCCGCGATCCTGGCTGGTCTGACATCGGGCGACGTCGAGCAGAATCAACCTCGGCCGAGCAGAGCCTTGATCGACGCGGACGCCTTCGGCTTGGGCTGGGCGTCGAGTGGCGCGTGCGGATCGACCGCTCTGGTTCCGTCGATCTCACCCGCCGATCCGGCCAGCTCCTCGTAGTCGGAGTCGCCCGTGAGGTGGAACAGCAGAAATGCGGTCAGCACGGACCGGGTGCGCTGCTGGGTCTTGCGGTCGGAGCTGTTGATTCCCAGTGAGCGGAGCATTCGCCGGCCTTCGACGAATCCGTCTGCCGTCGAGCCGTCGATTCGGCGGAGGACGGATGGTCCGTACCAGGCCTGGGCGAGAGCCAATGAATTGTCGTTGAGCGAATCGGCGTTCGAGCTGTCGCCGACGACCAGTCCGGGCACTTCGAGGCCTGCGGCGGCGTCCTCGGACGACGGTGCCGTCGGTGCCGGGAAGAGTGCAGCGACTGCCTTGATGTCCGATCGCCGGGAGGCTGCGAGAACAGCGGTCCCGGCGCCCATCGCGTGGCCGGCTGTGGCGAGTTTCTCCGGATGCACGCTGATGTTGCCTGGACCCAGTCGCACACCGGTCATGATGTCGAGCACAGTGCCCAGGTCGGCGGCGAGTCCGCGGTGCGAGGGCACGAGGCCACGCTCGGTGTCGGGTGCCGCCACGACGATGCCCCAGGACGCCAAGTGCTTCAGTGTGTCGGTGTAGTGGCTGGGTCGGAGCATCCAGCCGTGTGCGAAGGCCACGCCGGGCAGGCCGAAGCCCTCGGCCGGGGTGTAGACGACGCCGGGTTGTCCGGCGAGGGCAAGGTTGCCTCGCAGCACCTTGTGCGGGCCACGCTTGGAGAGAGCAGATGCCAGCTTCTTCGGTTTCGCCACGAGAGATGACGCTACCGAACGCGGGCCGGTGAGGGGGACGGGGACACGTCGACCCGAGCGAATGGGTCGTGCGTGCCGTGCCGAGTACCCTGAACCACCATGTGCGGAATCGTGGGTTATGTCGGCCACCGCCCAGCTCTGGGTGTGGTGGTCGAAGCGCTTCGGCGTATGGAATATCGGGGCTACGACTCTGCGGGTATCGCAATTCTCGACGGAGCGGGAGCGACGGCAGTCGAACGCAAAGCGGGTCGGCTGGCGAATCTCGAAGCCGAATTGGACGACATCGGTACCGATACGTTCGTCGGTACCACCGGTATGGGACACACCCGGTGGGCGACGCACGGCCGTCCCACCGACCGCAACGCCCACCCCCACCGGGATGCGTCTGGCACCGTCGCGGTGGTGCACAACGGCATCATCGAGAACTTCGGTCCGCTTCGGGCCGAGTTGGAGGCTGCCGGGGTCGAGTTCTTGTCCGATACCGACACCGAGGTCGCAGTGCACCTCGTTTCGCGGGCCTACGCAGACGGTCCGACCGCGGGCAACTTCGTGGCCAGCGCGAAAGCTGTCCTGCGTCGACTCGAGGGTGCGTTCACCCTGGTGTTCACTCATTCCGATCACGCCGACACGATCGTTGCGGCACGCCGGTCCACGCCGCTGGTGTTGGGCGTGGGCGACGGCGAGATGTTCCTCGGGTCCGATGTCGCGGCGTTCATCGAGCACACGCGCGACGCCGTCGAGCTCGGCCAGGATCAGGTTGTCGTCATCACTGCAGACGGATACGACATCAGTGATTTCGAGGGCAACGAGGCGCAGGGGCGCCCGTTCCGAATCGACTGGGATCTGGCGGCCGCCGAGAAGGGCGGTCACGACTACTTCATGCTCAAGGAGATCCAGGAGCAGCCTGCCGCCGTGGCGGACACGTTGCTCGGCCACTTCGACAACGGTCGGATCGTGCTCGACGAACAGCGGTTGTCCGATCAGGAGCTGCGCGACGTCGACAAGGTGTTCGTCGTGGCCTGCGGCAGCGCATACCACTCGGGTCTGCTCGCCAAGTACGCGATCGAGCACTGGACCAGGCTGCCGGTCGAGGTGGAACTGGCCAGCGAATTCCGCTACCGCGACCCGGTCCTGGACCGATCGACTCTGGTCGTGGCCATCTCGCAGTCGGGCGAGACCGCAGACACCCTCGAAGCCGTGCGGCACGCCAAGGATCAGAAGGCGCGTGTCCTCGCCGTCTGCAACACCAATGGGTCACAGATTCCTCGTGAGGCCGACGCCGTCCTCTACACCCGGGCAGGCCCGGAGATCGGCGTCGCGTCGACCAAGGCATTCCTCGCTCAGGTGACCGCGAACTACCTGGTCGGCCTCGCTCTGGCACAGGCGCGCGGCACCAAGTACCCCGACGAGGTCGCCCGCGAATTCGCCGAACTCGAAGCCATGCCCGAGTTGGTGCAGCGAGTTCTAGAGACGGTCGAGCCGGTCCGGGCGCTCGCCCGAGAGCTGTCGACCGCGACGACCATTCTCTTCCTCGGTCGACACGTCGGGTACCCGGTTGCGCTCGAAGGCGCGCTCAAGCTCAAGGAGCTCGCGTACATGCACGCGGAAGGCTTTGCGGCGGGCGAGCTCAAGCACGGACCGATCGCTCTGATCGAAGACGGTGTCCCGGTGATCATCGTGATGCCCTCGCCCAAGGGCCGCGCGGTGCTGCACTCGAAGATGTTGAGCAACATTCGGGAAATCCAGGCGCGTGGTGCGCGGACCGTCGTCATCGCCGAGGAAGGCGACGAGGCAGTGCGGCCGTTCGCCGACAACTTGATCGAGATACCGGCCGCTTCTACGCTGTTGCAGCCGTTGCTGTCGACCATCCCACTGCAGGTGTTCGCTGCCGAGGTCGCCCAGGCGCGGGGCTACGACGTGGACAAGCCGCGCAATCTGGCCAAGTCCGTCACCGTCGAGTAGAGCCCGATCATCTGACGACCACTGCACCCTTCATCTGCGGATGGAGGGTGCAGTAGTAGCGGTAGGTGCCGGGCTCGTCGAAAGTCTGCACGTAGTCGCCGTATCCGAGCATGGGGCTGTGCAGGAGGGTCGAGGCCGTTCCGAGACCGACCACGTTGTGTCCGACGCCGCGATCGGCGAAATGCCACGCCACACTCTGGCCGACGTCGATCGTGACAGACGTAGGAGAGTAGGCCATTCCGGCCACCTGCACGGTGACGTCGGCGATCGATTCGTCCACCGTCAGCGTCGACGGGTCTTCGGTGCAGCCGGTCGCCCCGACAACGATCGGGAGCAGAACCGTGAGCGTGAACGCTGCCGTTCCACCGCCGCGAGATGTCATCTTTCGAGGCTAACCGCCTACGTCACGGTGCCTGATCGGGCGCACGTAGGCTCGAGGTTCACGCCAGCGGGTAACGAGAGGACCTCGGCATGCGCGCCTACTACACACCCGAGCAGATACGGAATGCGGAAGCGCCGCTGCTGAATTCCTTGCCGAACGGCGTTCTCATGCGTCGTGCCGCCTATGGCTTGGCCACTGTGGTGGCAGCCGAGCTCGCGGCGCGCACGGGCGGCGTCACGGGTCGGCGCGTGACGATTCTGGTGGGCACGGGTGACAACGGTGGCGACGGTCTGTGGGCCGGGGCCTATCTGCGTCGACGGGGCGTCTCGGTGTCCGCGCTGCTTCTCGATCCGGCACGTGCGCATGCCGAAGGGCTGGAGGCCCTGCGCTCGTCGGGCGGACGGGTGGTGACGCAGTGCGGACCGGCCGACGTCGTGATCGACGCCATCGTGGGGATTTCCGGTAGAGGTCCTTTGCGGCCCGACGCGGCTGCGGTCGTTGCGCAGATCACCGCACCGATCGTGTCGGTGGACGTACCCAGTGGTGTGGACGCCGAGACCGGTGCTGCGCCGGGTCCGGCGGTGACGGCCGATGTGACGGTGACTTTCGGCGCGCGCAAGCCCGTCCATGTTCTCGCCGTACCTCGTTGTGGCCGAGTCGAACTGGTCGATATCGGGCTGACGCTTCCGGCTCCGGTGATGGCGTCGTTCGAGCCGGCCGACGTCGGGAATGTCTGGCCGATCCCTACCGCCTCGGACGACAAATATTCGCAGGGCGTGGTGGGAATCCTGGCCGGCAGCGCGACATTCCCGGGTGCCGCCCTGCTCTGTGTCGGTGCGGCCGTCGCGGCCACCTCCGGAATGGTCCGCTACGTGGGAAGCGCGGGTGCAGAGGTCGTTTCGCATCATCCGGAGGTGGTCGCCGCCCCGGATCTCGACGCGGCCGGCAGAGTTCAGGCGTGGGTGGTCGGTCCAGGCTTCGGCACCGACGAGCCCTCGGCGGAGACAGTGCGCCGGGTGCTGGAATCGGATCTGCCGGTCGTCGTCGATGCGGATGCGCTGACGATCCTCGCAGGCAACGCACAGTGGGTGACCGGGCGCACCGCACCGACCCTGCTGACCCCGCACGCCGGAGAATTCGCACGCCTGACGGGGTCGGACCCGGGCCCCGACCGCGTGGGAGCGGTGCGCGATCTTGCCGCACGTTGGGGTGTGACCGTGCTGCTCAAGGGACGCGCAACGATCATCGCCGATGCCGACGGCACTACCTTCGTCAGCGACGCCGGGGGATCGGCCGCATCGACCGCCGGATCCGGCGACGTTCTCTCCGGCATCCTCGGGGCCTTGCTCGCGTCGGGAATGTCGCCCTCCACCGCGGCCGCCTGCGGGGCAAAGGTTCACGCGCTGGCCGCAGCCCGCGCGGCACATGGATCAGGCGGGGAGTTCGCGGCACCGGTGTCGGCGAGCCCGCTGTGCGCATCCATCTCGGACGCCATCCGCACCGTGCGCTCGCTCACAGACGGATCGAGATAGTTCCAGGTCCCACTCGGGGCACCGGGTGTGTCACGAGTTGTGCCACCCTGATCCGTCGTATTACCGGCTCGGATGGCACTATCGAATGTTGTGAGTATCGGCTGCGGTGACGAGAGGACAGGTTCGGGCGCGGTGGCGTCCGTCGACCTCGACGCAGTGGCCCACAACGTGCGCGTCTTGCAACAGTTCGCCGGCGACGCTGCCGTGATGGCGGTGCTCAAGGCCGACGGGTACAACCACGGTGCCATCGAGGTCGCACACGCCGCGGTGGCAGCAGGTGTGCAGGAGATCGGCGTCACCACGATCGGCGAGGCTCTCGAACTCCGGGCAGCGGGAATCCGCGTACCTGTGCTGGCATGGCTGCATCGAACGGATTCCGATTACGATGCCGCGATCACCGCACAGGTGGGGATCGGGGTGTCCACGGCAGCCCAGCTCGACGCCGTGGTGGCAGCAGCGCGCAGAGTCGGTCGCGCCGCAGACCTCTCGCTCAAGATCGATACCGGGCTCAATCGCAACGGGGTCGCGGAAGCAGATCTCGATGTCGTCCTCGACGCGACGGCGGCTGCCGTCGCGGAGGGGGCCGTGCACTTGGTCGGCATGTTCTCGCACCTGGCGTGCTCCGACGAACCGGAGCACCCGGCCAACGACGCCCAAGCTCAGCGGCTTCGCGACGCAGTGAGTCGCGCCACCCGGCGCGGAACGCCTCCTGCCGTCGTACATCTGTCCAACTCGGCGGCCACGTTGACCAGGCCCGATCTCTGTTTCGACATGGTCCGTCCGGGTATTGCTCTCTACGGTTTGTCGCCCGTGCCGCAGTTGGGAAAGTTCGGTTTGCGGCCGGTGATGACCCTGTCGGCGCAGGTGGCGAACATCAAGAAGGTGAGCAAAGGTGAATCGGTGTCGTACGGATACACCTGGACCGCTCAGACCGACACCGTGGTCGCGCTCATCGCTCTCGGATATGCCGACGGCGTCGTCCGCAGTCTCAGTGGGCGGTTCGACGTGACGATCGCAGGTCGGCGTTTCCCTTCGGTGGGACGAGTGTGCATGGACCAATTCGTCGTCGACCTCGGCGGCGACGGCTCGGGTGTCGCGGTAGGCGACGAGGCGTTACTCTTCGGGCCAGGGGACAGGGGAGAGTCGCACGCCCAGGATTGGGCAGATGCGCTCGACACAATCAGCTACGAGGTCGTCACCGGCATTCGTGGACGTGTTCGACGACAGTTCGTCGGCGCGCGCTCAGGGGAGGCGACGGAATAGATCATGCTCGGATTGCTGGAGAGTATTGCAATTGTGGTGCGCGAGACGGCGTTCCGATCGAACAAGGACCCGCTGGCCACCGAAAATCTCGATCTCATGGACGCGGACCGCGGCAGTATCGTCACCGCGGACGACGGTGTGCCACTGGCGGTGCGCGAAGTCGGCCCGACCGATGCCGAGCTGACCGTGATCTTCGTGCACGGCTACTGTCTGCGCACGTCGTCCTGGCATTTCCAACGTCGTGCACTCGAACAGCAATGGGGTTCGACGGTCCGCATGGTCTTCTACGACCAGCGCGGCCACGGTCGCTCGGGCGTGCCGAGCCCGGAGAGCTGCACGATCGGCCAGCTGGGCCTCGATCTGGACGCGGTGATTCGCTCGGTCGTGCCCAAAGGACGCATCGTCCTGGTCGGTCACTCGATGGGCGGTATGTCGATTCTGTCCATGGCACGGCAACGGTCGGATGTGCTGCGCCAGCGAGTCATAGGCGCGGTGCTGATCTCGACGACCGCTGCCGGTCTCGCGCAATCCGGGGTCGGTCGTAGTCTGCAGAACCCCGCGGTCGACGCGTTTCGCCTCGCGGTCCGCACCTCGCCCGGCTTCGTGCAGTTCGGCCGTGGTGCCGTGCGCGCACTCATCTCACCGATATTGCGTGCGGCGTCCTACGGAACCAGGGTTTCCCCGCGTTTGGTGGCATTCTCTCAATCGATGATCGACGACACCTCGGTTGTCACGATCGTCAATTTCCTCGAAACACTCGAGTTGCACGACGAGTCCGAGGCTCTCGTGGAATTCGAGAACATTCCGGTATCGGTGGTGTGTGGCGACGAGGACTGGATCATCCCGTTCGCCAGTTCCGAGGCGCTGGCGCAGGCCCTGCCACGTTCGGAGACGGTGCGCGTCCGACAGGGCGGCCATCTGGTTCAGCTCGAATTTCCCGAACAGGTCAACGGCGCGATTCTGCGCCTCGTGGCGCGAGCGTCGGAAGCCGCAGGCAAGAAGCGGCGGTGGGGCGTTGTCTGATGTGCTGTTGACACTGCCGGTGGATGCCGAGTTGGCCACTGCTGCAGACACTGCCGAGTTCGGCGCACGGTTGGCGAACGTTCTGGTTGCGGGTGATCTGGTGATTCTCGACGGTCCGTTGGGTGCAGGGAAGACCGCGATGACCAAAGGTATTGCCGCCGGTCTCGGCGTGCAGGGGCGGGTGACGTCACCGACCTTCGTCATTGCCCGTGAGCATCGGCCCGGGCCGCGGCCGCATGGTTTACCGCCGGTTGCGCTCGTGCACGTCGATGCCTACCGGCTCGGGATGACCGGACAATCGGCACTCGACGAACTCGATGCTCTGGACCTGGACACCGACCTCACCGATGCGGTGGTCGTGGTCGAGTGGGGGGAGGGTCTGGTCGAAAAACTGACGGACGGACACATCTCGGTTCGGTTGACGCGCGATCCGGAGTCGGATGTTCGACGCGTGACGGTGAGGCGCGTGACCACCCCGCCGGCTCCGGCTGAAGTTCGTTGATCGGGTACCGGGTGCGCGGCCGAATCTCCGTCGACGCGTAACCTGAACCCTCGTGCTTGTACTTGCCGTCGACACCTCGACCCCCGCCGTCACCGCAGGTGTGGTGCGCCTGACGGAGGCCGCCGGTGTTCCGGTCGAAACCCTCGCCACGCGGGTTCGGGTGGACGCGCGGTCGCACGCGGAGGTCCTGACGCCCAACATTCTCGAGTGCCTCACGGAGGCCCACATCACCGCGGCCGATCTCGATGCCGTCGTCGTCGGCGTCGGGCCCGGCCCCTACACCGGGTTGCGGGTGGGAATGGCGACAGCCGCGGCGTTCGGTGACGCGCTCGGGCTGCCGGTGTACGGCGTCTGCAGCCTCGACGCCATTGCGGCCGAGGTTGCCGAACCAGGGTCCTTGCTGGTGGTGACCGATGCGCGGCGTCGCGAAATCTATTGGGCCCGGTACGAAGCGGGGGTACGCACAGCGGGACCCGACGTTCTTTCACCCGCTGAACTCGACCGTCTCGGAGTGGATGCGGTCGCGGGCTCCGCTCCGCATGCCGCGCTGTTCGACCTTCCGATTCGCGACGTGCAGGCACCGTCACCGGCCGGTCTGATTCAGGTCGCGGCGGTCGATATCGCGAGTGGCGTCGTCCCGGGTCCGCTCGTTCCGCTGTATCTGCGCCGGCCCGATGCCAAGACGCTCGACGAGCGCGCCGCGGCGAAGGCCCGGCAATGACGGTAACGATCGAGCCCATGACGGTGCAGGACGCTCCTCGGTGCGCATACCTCGAGACCGTCCTCTTCGAGGGCGACGACCCGTGGTCCGAGGATGCATTCGTCGCGGAACTTGCAGCGCCGCACAATCATTACGTCACGGCGCGCGAAGGCCGCGAGGTGGTCGGCTATGCAGGCATCGCCCTTCTGGGGCAACCGAGCCGCGGTGCGTTCGTGGTCGGCGAGTCCGAGGTGCACACCATCGGCGTCGATCCTGCCCATCATCGCAGAGGGATCGGCGGACGACTGCTCGGCGAGTTGCTTCGAGCGGCCGACGAGCACGGTGGACCGGTCTTTCTCGAGGTCCGCACCGACAACGAGCCTGCTATCGAGTTGTACCGACGCGAGGGGTTCGAGATCGTGGGTACCAGGGCCAGGTACTACCAGCCGAGCGGAGCCGACGCCTTCACCATGCGTCGGCCGGAACGAACCGAAGGATCAGCCCGATGATCGTCATGGGTATCGAAAGTTCTTGCGACGAAACGGGAGTCGGGGTCGTCCGGTGGAACGCCGGGCAGTGCGAGCTGCTGGCGGACGAGGTTGCATCGAGCGTGGACGAGCACGCCCGTTATGGCGGAGTGGTGCCCGAGGTGGCGTCTCGGGCACACCTCGAAGCCATCGTGCCGACCATGCGACGAGCTCTGGCAGCGGCTGACATCGATCGTCCCGACGCCGTCGCGGTGACGATCGGGCCGGGATTGGCCGGGGCGCTGCTGGTCGGGGTCGCTGCTGCCAAGGCATACGCCGCAGCGTGGGGCGTGCCCTTCTATGCGGTGAACCATCTCGGTGGACACGTCGCGGTCGACACGCTCGAACACGGTCCGATGCCATCGTGTGTTGCGCTGTTGGTCTCCGGTGGGCACACTCATCTGCTGCACGTCGACGATCTGTCTCGGCCGATCGCCGAGCTCGGAACGACGGTCGACGACGCCGCTGGAGAGGCCTTCGACAAGGTCGCGCGACTACTCGGATTGGGCTACCCGGGCGGGCCTGCTCTCGATGCTGCTGCGCGCGAAGGTGATCCGTCCGCGATCGCGTTTCCCCGGGGAATGACCGGCCCCCGTGATGCCCGGTACGACTTCTCGTTCTCCGGCGTCAAGACTGCGGTCGCTCGATTCGTCGAGGCCAGGCAACGCGCCGGCGATCTTGTTCCGGTGGCCGACATCGCCGCATCGTTTCAGGAGTCCGTCGCCGACGTGTTGACCATGAAGGCGGTTCGTGCGGCAACCGACGTCGACGTCGACACGATCGTTCTCGGCGGGGGTGCCACGGCCAATTCGCGTATTCGGTCGTTGATCGAAAGTCGTTGTGCCGAGCAGGGTTTGACGCTGCGAATACCGAAGCCGCGGCTGTGCACGGACAACGGTGTCATGATTGCAGCCCTGGGTGCACATCTCGTCGCCGGCGGCGCTGCGCCGTCTGCGCTCACCGCAGTGACCGATCCCGGTCTGTCGGTTGCGACCAGTCAGGTTCCCGGCTGAACGTCCGGAACAGGCTCGGAGGTTCGCGGCGCAGCCGTGTCCTGTGATGTGCGGGGTTCGACGCTCAGGCCGGACACCGCAGGCGGTGGCGACCAGACGGTTGGCGGAGGCGTCAGTTCGGGAGTGGGATCGGAGCCGCGGACGACCGTCGTCGGAACCGCGATCGATTCGGTCGGTTCCACACCACTGGATTCCACACGGCTGGGTTCCACACTGCTCTGTGGCACCGCCTCGGCGGAGGGTTGCGGTGTCGGTCCGGGGCTGAGCTCGGTGGGGCCGGACGGCGTTGTCGTACCGGGGGTCTCGCCCGCATCGGGGTCGGTGGGCTCGACAGGTGCAGTGGTGGTCGGTGCGGGCGTCGTGGGCTCGGGGGTGACCGGTGTCGGCGGCACGACGGTGACACCGGTGCCTGCTCCGGGTGACGACGACTCCGGCGGCGGACCGACCGGCCATTCGATGCGCGGGAGGTCGGGAGCAGGTCGCAGCGTCGGCGTGGTGGTCGGTGCCGTGGACGTGGTGAGTCCGGACGACGAATCCGTCGACTCCACCGTGGTCGCTGCGGGACCGACGGGATCTCCCGAGCTGCGGGCGGAGGTCGACGTATCACCGGGCGAGTAACCCTCGGCCACGGGTCGTCCCGAGTCGCCGGAGCCGGCCACGGGGTTCGTCGCGCTGCCGGCAGGGGACACACTCGGGTCGTCTGCCGGGGTCATCGTCTGTAGGCCGTAGGCGAGCACCAATCCGCCCGCGACGACGGCGGCAGCTATCGCTCCCGAGTAGCGACTCATCCGGCCTGCGGTTCGGCGTGCAGCCGAGACCAGTGGGTAGTCGGTGTCGGTCACCGATGCGGCGACCGCGGCCGCTCCCACGGCGAGCACGGCGTCGGGCTCGGGGAGGCGAATGACGCGGGCATGGAACATGTCGGTGATGGACGAGGCCAGCAGTGGGATGTGGGCACCGCCGCCGATGAGCACGATGGCCTCGGGTTCGTGGGTGCTCTCGTCGAACACTCTGCGGACGAACAGGGCTGCTTCGCGCAGGAGCGGCGATGCAGCGGTCTCGAATTCACTGCGGCCGACGGTCAGCGGTACCCCGCTGTAGCGCTCGATCCGTACTTCGTCCTCGCAGGAGAGCTGTTCCTTGATCGATCGGTACCGTGCCGATCCGATTCCGCGGTCGTCGCGAATGTCGTCGCGGAGGTTGTCACGGGTCATGTCCTGGACGAGATTCTTGACGAGAGCGTCGAGTGCGTTGCCGCTGACGACGTCCGACCGGCCGTGCGCCGATACCGTTCCAGCCGTTCGGTCGGTGACGGTGACCGACAGGCCCGACGCGCCGAGATCGACCAGAGCGATCGTGTCGTAGCCGTCGATCAGGCCGGTGGTCGCCAGGTGCGCAACTGCCGCCGCGGATTCGGGCACGAGCCGAACGTCGCGGGTGGTGTGCGCCAACGCTGCGCGAATTGCCGCGGCGTGCTCTTCGGTGCGGTAGGTGACGGCGATGGCGTCGGGTGATCGATGTCCGGGAACCATCGATGCCATGAGCTCGATCGCAGAGGTGACGAGCTCACCCATATCGGTGTTCGCCTGGCGATCGGCCGATACCGTCCGATACTCGACCGTGCGACTGCCGTCGAAGTCGACAGTGACGAGGGCTGCGCACACGACCTCGGATCCGGTGGACACTCCCACTCCTACCCGCATGGTGCACCTCCCGCCCCTGTTTGCCTGTCCGCTTCGACTGCCTTGTGCCTCATGTCGCGACGCAGCTGTCGATCGTTATCGTTCGGACAGCCCCGTTATCGTAACGTTACTTCCGGTGTTTATGCGAGCGTTATATTCCGTGCGGTCGGTTATCGGGACGCTTTTCGGGGTGGTTCACCAGGCTTTTCAATGGACGAGGGCGCAGCCGGAAAAACACGGAAATCGGTAGCGGCATCGGCGTTTCGGGGCCTGATTTGCTGCGATTTGCGACTGATGGGGTCCGTGAAACTGTGCGTCGTCCGTAGCGGACGACCGTCCGGGCCCGGGCCGACTCGAATCTGGCGAACCCAGCCCTTGAGTGCTGGCACTCTCGTGTATAGAGTGCTAGTTGGCATCGAGCGAAGTCCCGGCACCCGCGACGACGGGAACGAGTTCGAGCCGTTTGTCAGGACCGCACGAGAAGTACTTACACACAGCTGTCCGGGGATCCGACCCCGGACGCGTACCCCATAACTTTGGAGGGCTCAACGTGGCGAGCGTGAAAATCAAGCCGCTCGAGGACAAGATCCTCGTCCAGGCCAACGAGGCCGAGACGACGACCGCCTCCGGTCTGGTCATCCCCGACACAGCCAAGGAGAAGCCTCAGGAAGGCACCGTCGTCGCCGTTGGCGAAGGCCGTGTCACCGAAAAGGGCAACCGCATCCCGGTCGACGTCAAAGAAGGTGACACCGTCATCTACAGCAAGTACGGCGGCACCGAGATCAAGTACGCCGGCGAGGAGTACCTGATTCTGTCGGCACGCGACGTGCTGGCAGTCATCGCCAAGTAGGCCACAACGCATCCCGCCCCGGAAGCCGATCTCGTGTCGGTGCCGGGGCGGTGTGCGTTCGATCGAGTTTCTTTACTCGAAGGAGTAACACCGAAACATGGCAAAGCAAATCCAATTCAACGAGGAAGCGCGCCGGTCACTCGAGCGCGGCGTCGACAAGCTTGCCGACGCAGTCAAGGTCACTCTCGGACCCCGAGGACGCCACGTCGTGCTGTCCAAGGCATTCGGCGGACCGACCGTCACCAACGACGGTGTGTCGATCGCTCGTGAGATCGATCTGGAAGATCCGTTCGAGAACTTGGGTGCTCAGCTGGTCAAGAGTGTCGCCACCAAGACCAACGACGTCGCAGGCGACGGAACCACCACTGCGACGGTTCTCGCGCAGGCTCTCGTGCGCGGCGGACTGAAGAACATCGCCGCCGGTGCGAACCCGATCGCACTCGGCGTCGGGATCTCCAAGGCTGCCGACAAGGTTGCCGAGGCGCTGCTCGCCGCCGCTACTCCGGTCGAGGGCAAGCAGGCCATCGCTCAGGTTGCCACCGTGTCCTCGCGTGACCCCGAGATCGGCGAGCTCGTCGGCGAGGCGCTCACCCGCGTCGGTGCCGACGGCGTGGTCACCGTCGAAGAGTCTTCGACTCTGCTCACGGAACTCTCGGTCACCGAGGGCGTTCAGTTCGACAAGGGCTACCTCTCGCCGTACTTCGTCACCGACGTCGACACGCAGGAAGCCGTACTCGAGGACGCGTACGTCTTGCTCTACCGCGAGAAGATCACCTCGCTTCCGGACTTCCTTCCCCTGCTGGAGAAGGTGGCCGAGAGCGGCAAGCCGTTGCTCATCCTCGCCGAGGACACCGAGGGCGAAGTTCTCTCGACGCTCGTCGTGAACTCGATCCGCAAGACCATCAAGGCCGTTGCCGTGAAGGCACCGTTCTTCGGTGATCGTCGCAAGGCATTCCTGGACGATCTCGCCGTCGTGACTGCGGGACAGGTCATCACTGCCGATGTCGGTCTGAGCCTGAAGGAGGCCGGCCTCGAGCTCCTCGGGCGCGCTCGTCGTGTTGTGGTCACCAAGGACGACACGACCATCGTCGACGGTGCGGGTTCCCAGGAAGACATCGATGCTCGCGTCGGCCAGTTGCGTCGTGAAATCGAGAACACCGAGTCCGAGTGGGATCGCGAGAAGCTCGAAGAGCGTCTGGCGAAGCTCTCGGGCGGCATCGCCGTCATCAAGGTCGGCGCAGCCACCGAGACCGAGCTCAAGGAACGCAAGTTCCGCGTCGACGACGCAGTGGCAGCAGCCAAGGCGGCCGTCGAAGAGGGCATCGTTCCCGGCGGTGGCTCCGCTCTGACGCAGGCAGCGTTGTCGCTGGCCGATGATCTGGGCCTGACCGGCGACGAAGCGACCGGAGTCGCCGTGGTGCGTACTGCGCTCAACGCGCCGCTGTTCTGGATCGCCACCAACGCCGGCATCGACGGTTCCGTCGTGGTCAGCAAGGTTGCCGAGCTGCCGAAGGGACACGGATTCAATGCCGCGACCCTGACGTACGGTGACCTGCTGGCAGACGGCGTTGTCGATCCGGTGAAGGTGACTCGTTCCGCTGTGGTCAATGCTGCATCGGTTGCTCGGATGATCCTGACGACCGAGAGCTCGATCGTGGAGAAGCCGGAGGAGGCCTCCGAGCCTGCTGCCGGGCACGGTCACGCTCACTGACGTTCGGTAGAACTACGACGAAGCCCCCAACCTCTATCGGGTTGGGGGCTTCGTCGTGTGTGCGTTCGTGAGTGTCGCGTCGACTAGACCGCGATACGGCGACGGTTGTGCCGGGCGTGCAGTTCTCGCTCGGTTTCGGACATTCCGCCCCAGATGCCGTACGGCTCACTGACGTTGAGAGCGTGCGTGCGGCACTGCGCGAGGACGGGGCAGCTGCGGCACATTTCCTTGGCGCGCATCTCGCGCTGTGCTCGTGCGCGGCCTCGCTCGCCGTCCGGGTGGAAGAACATGGACGAGTCGACCCCACGGCACAGGCCGTGCATCTGCCAATCCCAAATGTCGGCGTTCGGCCCAGGGAGGTGATTCGGCTGCGGCATGAAAACTCCTAGGGTGGTGTGGCTTCTCGGATTCGTGATCCGAATGCCGACAACGTTATGTGGGTCGACGAAATCCAGTCAATAGTTCTTCGTCGTGGGCAAATGCATAGTTATGGTGCCAAGAATTAACACGGGCGATATTTACTTGGACCTCACCGCGTGCGTGCCGCTCCTGTTGAAGAATCCGCGAACACGGGAGACGATAGGTAGAGCACGGCTCGGCATCGGTCCCGTCGACGCTGGGAATCAATGGCCGAAAGTGCGGCTTCGTGCGGTCGATTCTCCTGGCGTTCGTCCATGTTCTCGCTGTTCAGGGCCCTGCGAAGGCTCCAGGGGTTCGTTCGGTGCCGGCTGGTCGGCTCGGTGGGAGCGGCACTGCCCGCGGCGTGCGGTGTCGGCCTCTGGAACTTCGTGTTCAGGGCCGACCCGTCCGACAACGACCGCCGAGGTTTCCCGGCACGGTTCACCGTTTCGGTGCAGCGCTTAACCTATTCGCTACACAGCGTTCAGATTGCCGTTTCCTGAACGGTCTTATTTACATTGTTAATTCCTTGAAAACTGCAATTCGTGCACGGAATGGAGAGCCCGCATCCGGTGCTGAGATCGAGTACGAATTCTCGCCACACCGAGTGGTTCTCTGCGCAGCACAAAGGCCATACCCTTGCGTCGTGCCACCAGAGCAGATCTCGCGGTCAGCCGTGACGCCCTCCGACCTCCTCGACGTCGCTTTCGGTCCGGACCCCGGCCGTTTTCCGCTCCCTGCGGCGACCGGTCCCCGCGAGAGCTGGTACCGCAGTGTGGCGTTGGCCGGGCAAGGTCGATACGGCGCGGCGGACGTCGAGCTGCGGCGATACAGACCGGACAGCCTGGAACTCGAGTCGCTGCACGCGTCGACCAGAGCGTCATGGCTGCGTCAACTGGGTAGGCACGATCGGGCTCGTCGCTTCGACGGCAGAGCGGTGTTTCTCGTCGGTCTCGTGGGACCTTCGCGATCGAGGGACACGGTAGAAGCCCGCAGCGATGCGTTGATCGGCCTCGCCGCCGATGCGCTCGGCACGGGGCGGTTCGGGTTGGCGCAAACCCTTCTCGCGCGCAGCGAGGGGCATCGGCAGGGGCCGAACGGCGATCGGCTGTGGCGTCCGGCTCTGCGAGCTGCGTGGGTGTCTGCCGAACTGGCGATGGTGCGAGGCGATGGCCCGACGGCCGTCCGACACGCCGAATCCGCGCGAGCTCTCGCCAACGATGCCGATTCGTTACGCCACAGCATCAAGACGGACCTGGTCTTGGCGGCCGCACTGAGTTGCGTAGGGCAGACCACCCGCGCACACGATTCGGCGGTCCAGGTGGCCAGCGCTGCGGCGATGCACGGCCTGCTGCCCCTGTGCTGGGCCGCGACGATGCTCTGCGAAGGAACCGGAATCGCCGACGCGGAGATGATGACCTCTGCCGATCTCGCTTCGGCGATCGATCGTCTGGGTGGTTCGTCGATCGACTGACCAGGACCGCGGTCGAAGACGGACCGAGTGGTTCGGTTGGTTCGGGGTGGTGTCGCTATCCTTGGTCACGTTCCACCACCACGTGGAAGCGCTCCCAGGCGGGTGCGTACCTGTAACGCGGGGAAAATTGTCGACGATGAACACAGCGGGTGAGGAGTTGGACTCTTTCGTCGTTGCCGCAGCGCAAGGCGATCGACTGGCTCTGTCCCGGGTCTTGGAGTTCATCCGACCACTTGTCGTCCGGTATTGCCGGGCACGAGTCGGATCGGCTGAGCGCGGTCAGCTATCGGCCGACGATGTGGCGCAGGAGGTCTGTTTGGCAGTCATGACCGCCTTGCCGCGTTACCAGGACCAAGGTCGTCCGTTCATGGCATTCGTGTACGGCATCGCGGCTCACAAGGTCGCCGATGCCCATCGCAGCGCCTCGCGTAACAAATCGGACCCGGCCGCCGAAGTACCAGATGTCGTGTCGATGGAACACGGACCGGAGCAACGTGCTCTCGAATCCGAGTCGAGTCGTCAGATGACTGCACTGCTGGACACCTTGCCCGCCAAGCACCGAGAAATTCTGGTGCTCCGACTCATCGTCGGATTGTCGGCCGAGGAAACAGCTGCGGCAGTCGGCAGCACTGCAGGCGCTATCCGCGTGGCTCAGCACCGAGCTATCGCAAAACTGAAGAACGAAGTTGTGAGAGCAGGTGAAATGTATGGCTAGGGACATTGGTCACGGTGGCTCCGGTGAGACCCCGCGTCGCGGAATCTCGCGAATCGGTGAGCACGTGAACCCCACTGGACCGAAGCAGAACGATCCCTATGCCGACATCGGTGCAGACGGTGGTCCCGTGGACCTCGTCGCCGTACGTCGTGACGATGCGTTCATCGACGCGATCAGTGGTGACGGACCGATTGCTACCGATGACGCAGACGAGTATCAACTCGCCCTTCTACTCGCCAACTGGCGAGCAGACGTGGTGTCGCCGGCGATGCCCGCCGGCCCCTCCTTCGACGTGGTCGTGGCCTCGGTGGAACGCGAGAAGCTCGCCGCCGACATGGCGCGGAGGAGCTCGGCGAATCGTGGTGGACGGATGCGTTTGCTGCGTCCCATCGCCGGTGCCGCCGCAGCGATCGCCGTGGTGATGGGTGGCCTCGTGGTCATCTCCTACAACTCGACGCCGGACGATCCGCTGTGGAGCGTCAAGTCCGTCGTGTTCTCCGAGCAAGCCGATTCGACTGTGGCGCAGATCGATACCACGTCCAAGCTGCAGGAGGCCGAAACCCTCCTGTCGTCGGGTGATGCCGATGCCGCTCGGGCTCTGCTCGACGGTGCATCGAACCGCACCTCTGCTGTGCTCGACGATTCCCAGCGCGCCGAGCTGGACCAGTGGCTGGCGCGTCTGCTGCAGGAGTTGCAGGCATTGACCTTGCCTGCGCCGGTACCACCGGCACCCGTGCCGACCGTGCCTGCTCCTGCACCCAGCCCCGACCTCGTCGCTCCGCAGGCTCCGGTGGATCCGATCACGCCGGACACCAGCGCGGTACCGATCACACCGAGTCCGGAAACGACCACACCGAACAATCCGCCTGTCACGACGAGTCCGACTCCGACGACGACCGACGTCACACCGACGGTCCTTCTCGACCCGAATCAACCGACGGCTACCGCCGGTGGCAGTTCGTCCGAGAACCGCGATCGTATGTCGGTTCCGTCCGGCGGAAGCTGAGCGAAAACCGGACGGTACCATCCGTCCGGGCCAACGAAGAAGCCCGACACGATCATCGTGTCGGGCTTCTTCGTCTTGCGGAGGTCGGGCCGTAACTCAGCTGTCGAAACCGTCGCCGTGAAGGGCGTCGTTCATCGATGCATCCGCGAAACCGCGGCAGTAGTCCCAGGTGACGTACGCGTCGGGAACAGGGTCGTAGGCCGGCTCGTGCGGTCGTACGGTGCCGTCGACCAAGAGCTGCAACAGGTTCGCGCGGAGCATGTCCCAGTCGTGGTAGTGGTCCTGCTGGCAGTCCTCGCAGCACACGACCAGACCGCGGATGCCGCGATGGCCGAGCAGTGCTTCGTAGACAGCAAGGTCCGCCAGGTCTTCCTCGACGGCGAGTCGCTCCTGAGGGTCCAGGGGCTGGCCAGGCTCGATGGCGTCGAGGGCGGCCGACGGGTCGGCTGGGTCTCCGGCGAAGGGGTCCGGGGGTAAACCGGGAGGCAGTTGATCGCGCACGCCTCCACGGTACGCAGGACTGGTGGGTCTGCGCCAGCCGTTCGAAAGCGACATGCCGGACGTGAATGCCGCGCACTGGTGCCGAGGGCCGAGATTTCCGGGCCTCGGGCAGGCCGTAGTGGGAGGCATTCGCACTGGTTGTGCCCTAGCCGATACCATGGTTCACGGCGCTGAACAGATGAGTGCAAGTGCCGAAACTCCATCCGTTCTCCAATCCCGCATTGCGGTGCGCCTGCGAGCTCTCACCGGCCGCACGCCGCGCCGAAGTGCAACCAGGCTCTAGGGAGGGCCAGATTCGCATGAGTAGTCCCGGAGCCCACGTCCGCACAGGCGGCGACGATCCCACCAAGGTCGCGATGCTCGGCCTCACGTTCGACGACGTCCTGCTGCTGCCGGCCGCTTCGGATCTGATTCCCAGCTCGGTCGACACCTCCAGTCAGATCACCCGCGAGATCCGATTGCGGGTGCCGTTGGTCAGCTCCGCCATGGACACCGTCACCGAAGCGCGGATGGCGATCGCCATGGCCCGCGCCGGCGGCATGGGCGTGCTGCACCGCAACCTGTCGCTGCAGGATCAGGCGTCTCAGGTGGAAACCGTCAAGCGCTCCGAAGCGGGCATGGTCACCGATCCGGTCACGTGCAAGCCCACCGATTCGTTGGCCGAGGTCGACGCCATGTGCGCGCGCTTCCGCATCTCGGGATTGCCCGTCACCGACGAGACCGGCGCGCTCGTCGGCATCATCACCAACCGCGACATGCGCTTCGAGGTGGACCAGAACCGCCGCGTCGCCGATGTGATGACCAAGGCTCCGCTCATCACCGCGCAGGAGGGCGTCACCGCTGAGGCCGCCCTCGGCCTGCTGCGCCGCCACAAGATCGAGAAGCTTCCGATCGTAGACGGCAAAGGCGCACTGACCGGCCTCATCACGGTCAAGGACTTCGTCAAGACCGAGCAGCATCCCAACGCCACCAAGGACCGTGACGGCCGATTGCTCGTCGGTGCCGCGGTGGGCGTCGGACAGGACGCGTGGGCTCGTTCGATGGCCCTGACCGATGCCGGTGTCGACGTCGTCATCGTCGACACCGCGCACGGCCACAATTCGCAGGTGCTGGAGATGGTCAGCAAACTCAAGGCCGAGGTGGGCGATCGGGTTCAGGTCGTCGGCGGAAACGTCGCCACCCGTGCAGGTGCACTCGCTCTCGTCGAGGCCGGCGCGGATGCGGTCAAGGTCGGCGTCGGGCCGGGATCCATCTGCACCACCCGAGTGGTCGCAGGTGTCGGCGCTCCGCAGATCACCGCCATCCTCGAAGCCGTTGCCGCGTGCAAGCCGCACGGTGTGCCGGTCATCGCCGACGGCGGTATGCAGTTCTCCGGTGATATTGCGAAGGCACTCGCTGCAGGTGCATCGACCGCCATGCTCGGATCGTTGCTGGCCGGAACGGCCGAGTCCCCCGGAGAGCTGATTCTGGTGGGCGGCAAGCAGTTCAAGAGCTACCGCGGCATGGGTTCACTCGGTGCCATGCAGGGGCGTGGGGGAGCGAAGTCGTTCTCCAAGGACCGTTACTTCCAGGACGACGTGCTGGCCGAGGACAAGTTGGTGCCCGAGGGCATCGAAGGCCGTGTCCCGTATCGCGGACCGTTGAATCAGGTCATTCACCAGCTCACCGGTGGTCTGCGAGCTGCGATGGGCTACACCGGGTCCAACTCGATCGAAGACCTGCAGAAGGCTCAGTTCGTGCAGATCACCGCGGCCGGGCTCAAGGAGAGCCATCCGCACGACATCACGATGACCGCAGAGGCCCCGAACTACACCACCCGATAGTCGATTCGGCCTCACTCGGCCGACTCGATTCGCTCTCGAAGTAGAAAGGTGCGCGCGTGCGCGACCTCGTTGAAATCGGCATGGGCAGAGAAGCCCGCCGCACCTACCAGCTGGACGACGTGGACATCGTGCCGTCCCGTCGTACTCGGTCGTCGAAGGAGGTGTCTACGGCGTGGCAACTCGACGCGTACCGCTTCGACATCCCGGTGCTCGCCCATCCGACCGATGCCCTGGTCTCGCCCGCGTTCGCGATCGAGCTGGGTCGCCAGGGTGGACTCGGAGTCGTCAACGGTGAGGGCCTCTGGGCCCGCCATGCGGACGTACAGGCCAAGTTGGATCAGCTGATCCATATCGCCGAGACCGATCTCGATCCCGATGCGCCCATCGCATTTCTGCAGGAGTTGCATGCCGCGCCGCTGCAGCCCGATCTGCTGTCGGCCGCAGTCGGCCAGGTCCGCGATTCCGGGGTCACCGTGGCGGTGCGGGTGAGTCCGCAGAACGCACGTGCGTTGACACCCGCTCTGGTCGCCGCCGGCCTGGATCTGTTGGTCATCCAGGGCACCATCATCTCCGCCGAGCACGTGGCGCACGGCGACGAGGAGCCGCTCAACCTCAAGACGTTCATCGCCGAACTGGACGTCCCCGTCATCGCCGGTGGCGTCAGCGATCACCGCACTGCGCTGCACCTGATGCGCACGGGTGCGGCGGGTGTCATCGTCGGCTACGGCTCCGTCGAAGGCGGCACGACCACCGGTGAGGTGCTCGGCATCGGTGTTCCGATGGCCACCGCGATCGCCGACGCGGCAGCCGCGCGTCGGGACTACCTGGACGAGACCGGCGGGCGGTACGTGCACGTCATCGCCGACGGCGACATCACCACCTCCGGTGCGTTGGCCAAGGCCATCGCCTGCGGAGCCGACGCTGCGGTTCTGGGAGCCCCGTTGGCCGTCGCCGCGGAGGCTCCCGGTGGCGGCTGGTACTGGCCGTCGGCGGCGGCGCATCCGTCGATGCCGCGTGGTGCGTTGCTGCCGATGTCGGCGGGGGAGCGTCCGAGCCTCGATCAGGTGCTGCACGGGCCGTCGCGCGAGTCGTACGGCTCGATCAACCTGGTCGGCGGACTGCGTCGGTCGATGGCGAAGTCGGGATACTCCGATCTCAAGGAATTCCAGAAGGTGGGCCTGAACGTCAGGGCCTGATCAAGTCTTTTCCAGCAGGGCGCGCACTCCTTTCACACCGGGGTGCGCGCCCTTTCTGTTGCTTGTCGTCCACCTGAGCCGACCCTGAGTTGGTGATACCTCTCGTAACAGCTAGAATTGGTTGTGGCGGTAGTCACATGGGGGTGTGCATACTGTTCGACAGCAACGGATGTAGCGGAGGTCACCATGGGTTCAGCTGTTCGCGCCACGGATTACGACGTTCTGATCGTCGGTTCGGGCTTCGGCGGAAGTGTCACTGCGCTGAGGCTGGTGGAGAAGGGATACCGCGTCGGAATCCTGGAAGCCGGGCAACGCTTCGAGGACAAGGACTTCGCGAAGAACAGCTGGGATCTCAAGCGCTTCCTGTGGGCACCGAAGCTGGGCCTGTACGGAATCCAGCGCGTGCACCTGTTGCGCGATTGCCTCATCCTCGCCGGTGCCGGAGTGGGCGGTGGATCACTGAACTACGCGAACACCCTCTACAAGCCTCAGGCACCGTTCTTCGAGGACAAGCAGTGGGCGCACATCACCGACTGGAGCAGTGAGCTCTCTCCGTTCTACGACCAGGCCACCCGCATGCTCGGCGTGGTGCGCAATCCACACATGACCCCTGCTGACGAGGTGATGAAGTCGGTCGCCGAGGACATGGGTGTCGCCGACACTTTCATCCAGACACCGGTGGGCGTGTTCTTCGGTGACGAACCCGGCAAGACCGTTCCGGACCCGTACTTCGGTGGTGCCGGCCCCGAGCGCACCGGATGCATCGAATGCGGTGAGTGCATGACGGGGTGTCGCCACGGTGCCAAGAACACCCTGTTGAAGAACTACCTCGGCTTGGCCGAGCGCGCGGGAGCCGAGATCGTGCCGATGACGACGGTGTCCGGCCTTCGCCCCCGATCCGACGGCACCTGGGACGTCGACACCGAGCGCACCGGTGCTCGGCTCCGCAAGGGCAAGAAGACCTACAGCGCGGCCAATGTCGTGTTGGCCGCGGGCACCTGGGGCACCCAGAATCTGCTGCACAAGATGAAAGACACGGGCGCGCTGCCCAAACTGTCGGACACGCTCGGCGAACTGACTCGCACCAACTCCGAGTCGATCGTCGGAGCGGCCAAGCTGGCGGTCGATCCGAACATGGACCTGACGCGCGGAGTCGCTATCACGTCCTCGTTCCACCCCAGCCCCAACACGCACATCGAGCCGTGCCGCTACGGCAAGGGCTCGAACGCGATGGGCATGCTGCAGACCCTGATGACCGACGGCGGAGGCAAGATTCCGCGGTGGCTCAAGTTCGTGTTCGCGATGATCGCGCATCCGATTCAGTTCGTCCGTGTGGTCAACGTCCGGCACTGGAGCGAGCGCACCATCATCGCGCTGGTGATGCAGAACCTGGACAACTCGATCACCACGTTCACCAAGCGTGGGCCGTTCGGCCGCAAGATCTCCAGCAGGCAGGGCCACGGGGAGCCGAATCCGACGTGGATCCCCGAGGGCAACGACGCCACCCGGCGCATCGCCAAGAAGATCGGCGGCGTCGCAGGCGGCACCTGGGGAGAACTGTTCAACATCCCGCTCACCGCACACTTCCTCGGCGGCTGCGCCATCGCGTCGGATTCGGCGCACGGCGTCATCGATCCGTACCACCGCGTCCACGGATACCCGACGCTGAGCGTGGTGGACGGGGCGGCCGTGTCGGCAAACCTCGGGGTGAACCCGTCACTGACCATCAGCGCGCAGGCCGAGCGGTCCGCCGCACTGTGGCCGAACAAGGGCGAGCTGGATCTTCGTCCGGCACAGGGGCTTCCGTATCAGCGGCTCGATCCCATCGCCCCCAATTCGCCTGTCGTTCCGGTGGACGCTCCGGGTGGACTGAGATTGCCTATCGTCGAGATCAGGTCAGGCTCCGCGGCGCTGCACGTCGAGCATTCGGGTGTTGCGTAAGCACCACAGCGGTCCCACTAGACTGACCCGGTGACCGACTCCACTGCACACGATCCCGCACACGCACGCCCGGTTCTCGTCGTCGACTTCGGTGCCCAGTACGCGCAGTTGATCGCCCGCCGTGTGCGTGAGGCCAACGTGTACTCCGAGGTGATCTCGCATACCGCCACCGCCGAGGAGATCGCGGCAAAGGATCCGGTCGCGCTGGTGCTCTCCGGTGGACCGTCGAGCGTCTACGCCGACGGGGCACCCGAACTGGACTCGACGCTCCTCGACCTCGGCATCCCCGTGTTCGGAATCTGCTACGGATTCCAGGCCATGGCTCAGGCCCTCGGCGGAACCGTCGAGCACACCGGAACGCGGGAGTACGGTCGCACCCAGCTCAGCGTGGACGGCGGTCGTCTGCACGACGGTTTGCCTGCGACCCAGCCGGTGTGGATGAGCCACGGCGACGCGGTCACTGCGCCCCCGGAGGGCTTCACCGTCACTGCCACCAGCGCCGGGGCACCGGTTGCGGCCTTCGAGAACGAGGCCAAGCGGATGGCCGGAGTGCAGTATCACCCCGAGGTTCTGCACTCCCCGCACGGGCAGCAGGTACTGAGTCGGTTCCTGCACGAGACGGCAGGCATCGCTCCGGACTGGACAGCGGCCAATATCGCCGACGCTCTGATCGAGGCAGTTCAGGAGCAGGTCGGTCCTACGGGTAAGGCCATCTGTGGTCTGTCCGGAGGAGTCGACTCCGCGGTGGCGGCAGCTCTCGTGCAGCGCGCAATCGGCGACCGGTTGACCTGTGTTTTCGTCGACCATGGATTGCTGCGCGCCGGCGAGCGCGAGCAGGTTCAGCAGGATTTCGTGGCTGCCACCGGTGCCAAGCTCGTCACCGTCGATGCAGTCGACACCTTCCTCGGTGCGCTCGAGGGCGTCTCCGATCCGGAGGAGAAGCGCAAGATCATCGGCCGCGAGTTCATCCGTAGTTTCGAGGGTGCCGTCACCGAGGTGCTGGGTGAGAACGCCGAGCACGGTGACTCCGTCGAGTTCCTGGTGCAGGGCACGCTCTACCCGGATGTCGTGGAGTCCGGTGGTGGTTCGGGAACCGCCAACATCAAGAGCCATCACAATGTGGGCGGTTTGCCGGACGATCTGCAGTTCGCCCTGGTCGAGCCGTTGCGAGCGTTGTTCAAGGACGAGGTTCGTGCCGTCGGGCGTGAACTGGGACTGCCCGAGGACATCGTCGGAAGACAACCTTTCCCCGGACCCGGACTGGCCATTCGTATCGTCGGAGAGATCACTGCGGATCGGCTGGCCACATTGCGTCATGCGGATTCCATTGTCCGAGAAGAACTTACGGTTGCCGGCTTGGATCAGCAGATCTGGCAGTGCCCGGTGGTGCTGCTGGCGGACGTCCGCAGTGTCGGAGTGCAGGGCGACGGTCGCACCTACGGTCATCCGATCGTGCTGCGTCCGGTGTCGAGCGAGGACGCTATGACTGCGGACTGGACCCGACTGCCCTACGACGTGCTGGAAACGATTTCGACTCGGGTGACCAACGAGGTTCCGGAGGTCAACCGAGTCGTTCTCGACGTGACGAGCAAGCCGCCGGGCACCATCGAGTGGGAGTGAGCGCGTCAGCTTCTTCTGCTGGGGCCCAATAGAAGAGCGACTCCGACGGCGACCGCAGCGATCACGAAGACCCAGCGAAATTGCACGTCGCCCAGGGCAACGATCGCATCCTGTCCGATGATTGCTGCGACCGAGACGACCATGGCGGCCAGTCCGGCAAGCAACAGCAGCGCCGACGGTCCGCGGCGGTTCGAGTTCTGCGCCTCGGTGTCGGAATCGCTGTCGCCGTAGTCGTGGCCGATGCTGTCGGCGTTGTTCTTCTTCACTTCTGCACCTTCAATTCGCCGAATGCCACATCTCCCACAATCGTCAAGACTGGGTCATCGGGGCTCGTTGCCGGGCCGAACCGTGTTTCGGTGGGGCACGAACCCAGCGCCGCCTCGCACTCCACGGTGACGTTCATCGAATCGGGCACGGTGACCGTCGCATTGCCCAGCGCCACATCGATCTTCACCCTGTCGTTCTCGGTCAGGTCGAGGCCGGTGAGATCGAGATCTAGCTCACCGAGACCGACGTCGTACGTTGGAGCGAGGTCGGCAATGGTCAACGGAACGACCCGTTGGGTTCCCGACGCACCGTTGCCAAGGTCCACCGGCCCGACCGCCGATGCCAGGACGACGAATCCGGCCAGGGGTGCCGCGACCACCAACAGCCCGTAGCCCTTGCGGAGGAAGGCTCCGAGGATCAGCCCGGCCGAGATGATCGCCAACGCGACGGCTCCGACGCGTCCCGCTGTGGCCCAGTCCCCGCCGGACGCGGCTCCGACCGCGGCGGTGACGGCAGCTCCGAGCAGTGCAAGGCCGAGAAAGCTTGCTGTCCAACGTGATCGGTGCTTACGCTCGATCGCCGCCGGTGGGAATGCCGGTGCCGGTTCGGGGAGATCCCAGGCGAACGGAGCCACCCCGAGCGGATCCCACGACGGGGGAGTCACCGTCGGCGTTTCGGCCGGCCTCTGCTTGTTCAGATTCACGGTGTGGTCTGCACCGGAGTCTGCAGCATCGGAGCTATCGGCTGCTTTCGGCGTCGGAAC
Source organism: Rhodococcus sp. WWJCD1 (assembly GCF_002258735.1). NCBI lineage: Bacteria > Bacillati > Actinomycetota > Actinomycetes > Mycobacteriales > Nocardiaceae > Rhodococcus > Rhodococcus sp. WWJCD1. The sequence continues at coordinate 64,336 of NZ_NOXY01000003.1, read as the reverse complement.
GTAACTGGTCGGCAACGTCGTGTACGGGCTGTAGTGCTCCTGCTGAAACTGCGGCGGCCGATACTGCGCAGCCGTCCACTGCTCCGCTGACGTACTGTACGAGCCGAAAGGCTTGGGGGCGTAGTAGTTTCGGGAGAACTCTTCCGTCCGCATGTACGGCGGCGGCTCGGGGCAACGCTGATGCAGCAACCACAGGCCACCGAGCATGGCCAACAGCGAGATGAGCCCCGAACCTCCGAGCCCGACACCTACCGGGCCTATCGTCGACACCGCGATCACCAACGCCACCGCGACGACGACCATCTTGGTCGTCGAGTCGGAACTGGTGCCGCGGCCGACGAGTGACTCTGCGCCCGACGCAGTGTCACCGGCTCGGCTGAGTACCAACCACGCCGCCAGATACAGCACGATGCCGGTGCCGCCGAACAGGGTGGACACGACGAACGCGACCCGAATCAGAACAGGATCCACGTCGTAGCGATAGCCGATACCGGCCGCGACACCCGCCACATGTCCGCGTTGCGGCAATCGGTGCGGACGGGTTCGCCACATCTGCTGAATTTGATCCGAGACGGTCACGTTGCTCATGACAACCATCGTGGCGTCCCCGATCGAGAAACACATCAGGGATACCCCTGATATCGACCCCGAGCGTGATCGAACGTCGGCGAAGGCTCGAAACATCAGGGCGAACCCTGATGCGACAGTCGCCTCGTCCGTGTCAGGATCGATGCGTGCACCCTGTCGACAATCCACCCGTTGACGCCGCCCGCAACGCACCATCCGTAGCCGGCGACGCGCCGGTCGCCCCTGTCACCTCGATTCCCCCAGCTCCTGCTTTTCCTGTCGCTCCTGCACGCTCTGCTCCTGACCCTTATCGACGACGCGGCGGCGGACGCATCGTCGGCGGCGTCGCCGGGGGTCTGGCCGACCATCTCGGCGTCGACGTCTTCAAGATTCGGGTGGCGTTCGCGCTGCTCGCGGCCTCGGCCGGTGCCGGAATCGCCGCCTACGGCCTGATCTGGATGTTCACGCCCGCCGGCGACGACACGGCACACCCGAGTGCCGCCGAACGTCAGCGTGCGCTGGGGTTGGCTGCCATCGGTCTCGGCCTCGCGGTGGGGCTCGCCTGGCTCCTCAGTGGTACTGCCGCATCGGTCATCGTGCCGATCATCGTCGTGGTGGTCGGTGCAGCGCTGGTGTGGCGCGAGTTCGACGTCGAGGGTCCGCGCACGGCTTTGGGACTGCCCAAGCATCCGACCGTGCTGAGCTGGGCGCGGGTCGTCGGCGGAGCGACATTGATCGTCCTCGGGCTGGGGGTGGTGGTCCTTGCCCGCGTCGATTTGGCCGCACTGCGTTCGTCGCTGCTGGCGGTGGTGGTCACCCTCGTCGGCGTGGGCCTGTTGACGGTTCCCATCTGGCTGCGTACGTGGCGTGCGCTCGGTGCCGAGCGGTCTGCGCGTATACGTAACGACGAACGTGAGGAGATTGCCTCGCATTTGCACGACTCGGTGCTGCAGACACTCGCCTTGATCCAGAAGCAGTCCGATCGGCCGCAGGAGGTGATGCGGTTGGCGCGCGGGCAGGAGCGGGAGCTACGCAGATGGCTGTTCGACGGCGGCGACACCGACAACTCGAGCTTGGCCGACGCCCTGAAGACCATCTCCGGTGAGGTCGAGGATCAGCACGGTGTGACCGTCAGGCCCATCACCGTCGGAGACGTACATCTTCTGCCCGACGACGTCGAATCCGGCCTGTCCAGGGAAAGTTTCACCGCGCTTCTCGGTGCCACACGCGAGGCACTGGTCAACGCGGCCAAGCATTCCGGTGAGACCAACGTCGACCTGTTCGCCGAAACCGAAGCGGAGCAGGTCAGTATCTTCGTCCGCGACCGCGGAACCGGGTTCGACGAAACCGAGGTACCCGAGGACCGGCAGGGCCTGGCGAAGTCCATCAGGGGTCGTGTCGAGCGCCGCGGCGGCACCGTGCAGGTACGGTCGACCGTCGGCAAGGGCACCGAGGTACGCATCTTCATGCCCCGCAACGGCAGTACTGTGACCACTGAATCGCCCGAATCCAACCAGCAGGAGCAGCCGACGTGACCGACCCGTTTCGAGTTTTCCTGGTCGACGATCACGCGGTCTTCCGGTCGGGCGTGCGAGCCGAACTCGGCCGGGAGGCGGACATCGAGGTGGTCGGTGAAGCGGGAGGCGTCGCCGAGGCGGTATCGGGTATCGACTCGACGAAACCCGATGTGGTGTTGCTCGACGTGCACATGCCCGACGGCGGTGGCGTGGCCGTGCTGAATCGCATCGCCGAGGGGCCGGTGTGCCTGGCGCTGAGTGTGTCCGACGCGGCCGAGGACGTCATTGCCGTCATCCGCGCCGGGGCGAGGGGGTACGTGACCAAGACCATCTCCGGTGCGGAGCTCGCCGACGGTGTTCGACGCGTCGCCGGGGGAGACGCGGTTTTCAGCCCGCGTCTGGCAGGGTTCGTCCTCGATTCGTTCACCGGTCGTAGTGCTGCCCCGGAGCCCCCGCTGGATCCGGAACTGGATTCGCTGACGCCCCGTGAACTGGAGGTGCTGCGGTTGCTGGCGCGCGGATACACCTATCGCGAGATCGCCGAGGATCTGTTCATCTCCGTCAAGACCGTCGAGACTCATGCATCGAATGTTCTCCGAAAGACCCAGCAGTCCAACAGGAACGCACTCACGCGATGGGCGCACAAGCGTCGAATCGACTAACCGTCGGCGTCACGCTTGACCTTCGACCAACCCGAAGCCTCAGGATTTCACCATGACTGATTCGGACGAAGAATTCCTGACCATCGGTGTGTTCGCTCGCTCGAGCGGGCTGACCCCGAGTGCCCTGCGCTTCTACGACGACTGTGGATTGCTCGTCCCGGCGTCCATCGACTCGAAGTCCGGCTATCGCTACTACACTCGTGCACAGTCGAAGCGGGCCAACATCATTCGACAACTGCGCGAGATCGGGATGCCACTCGACAAGGTGACCGCCGCCCTCGACGGCAACGGAGCCGCGGCGGTCGAGATCGTGGATCGACACGTCGAGGAGCTTGCCGCGAATGCGCGCGCGGCAGCCGAGGCTGCGGTGTCGATCCGCCGGCTGTTCGACGAAAAGTACTGCACGGCAACGGTATCTGCCGCAGAATTTGCCTCCGCAGTGGAGCAGGTCTCGTCGGCAGCCGGGACGAGTGACGATTTCCCGGTGTTGCGAGGCGTCCTGATCGAGGTGGACGGCGGCACCGTCACTCTCACTGCGACGGATCGGTATCGACTCTCCACCCGCAGTCTCGTGGCGCAGTGTTCGGCAGGCACCCCGTGGTCTCGAATCGCAGCGGTCGGCTCACTCGGGACGGTGACCGCAACCGGCACCCTCGTGCTGACGGCAACCGACGACGCGATGGTGATCGACTCCAACGGTGCTCGGGCCGAGGTGGATCCGGTCGACGGCGAGTTCCCCGACTGGCGGGCGATCATGGACGGTTTGGCTCCGACCGTGACGAGGGTTGTACTTCGACGCGATTTCGTTCCGCTCGACGGCGGCACCATTCGCATGACCGCCGGGCCGGACGGCGTCTCGGTCGATGGCGTTCCGGTTCCCGCGCAGGTGACCGGATCGGAAAGCGTGGTGTTCTTCGACGCGGCCGTCCTGCAGGCGGCCGTCGCCTCGGCTGTCGGACCCGACCTGATGCTCGACATCGCTGCACCGGATCACCCGATGCTGGTGCGCTCCGCGCTCGACGGCGCTCTGACGACGCTGGTGATGCCGGTTCGTGGCTGATCGAGTGCTTCCTGTCGTCGAAAGTCGGCGAAGTGTCGACTTTCGATGACTGGGTACGAGCTCCCACACTCGATACCGTCGACGGTATGGACGACAAGATGCTCGGGGAGACGCCACCGGCGGTGCTGTGGTTCTCTCGTGGTGATCGAATTCTGCTGATCGCCGGGGCAATGCTGATGGGCGGACTGCTGGGATTCGCGGTGCCGTACGTGGCGGAGTGGGGAGCGTCGCTCACCTGGATACCGTTCCAGGGTCCGTTGGAGTTGATCGCGTCGTGGTCACAGTGGTGGGTGCGGTACGTCTGTATCGCGGTGGGGGTTCTGCTCGGGTTGGCGCTGGTGGCTGCCGCGTTCTACGACACTGCGCGGGTGGCGGTATCGGAGGTGCACGTACGCATCACAGAGAAGGGCGAGACCGCCACGGTGTCCAGATCGCAGGTGGGTACCGTGTTCGTCGACGGTAAGGACCTGGTGTTGCTCGACGCAGCCTCGCGTCAGTTGGTGCGAGTACCGAGCGAGGAGAAGCGTGAGGCGATCGAGGCGGCATTCGAGCAGCGGGGTTACTCGGTTGCGCCCGGTGATCCCTACGAGGATCTCTATCACCTGTGGGTGCCCGAGACGCCAGGCCTGGCACCGGAGGTGAATGCGGTGCTCAAAGCTCGGGACATGGCGCTGAAGAAGAAGGCGGGTTCCGATGCGCGCGAATTGCGTTCGGAGCTCGACAGACTCGGTGTAGTAGTGCGCGACAAGAAGACCAGTCAGTACTGGCGTCCCCTGGTTCGATCATGACGGTCGGATCATGACCCTGTTGCGAAAGCATCGAGACCGCGCATGGGACGTCGCCGCCATCGTGTTCGCCCTGTTGTTGGTGTTGTCGGTAGCCGCCGGAACCGAGGGGATGACCACCACCCGAACGGTCGTATCGATCGTCGTGGGGGTGCTCGGTGCCGTGTTGCTGTGGTGGCGTCGCCGGTGGCCGATCGAGATCGCGGTAGCGCTGGCCGTGTGCGCTGTTCTCACCGATGCAGTGGGCGGTGCCGAACTGGTGGCCGTCTTCACCGTGGCGTCCCGAAAGTCGTGGCGAGTCACCACTGCGGTGGTGGTTCTGCACCTGCTGGCATCGGTGATCTGGACGACCGTATGGGTCGAACAGTCGATTCTGTACATCGCGATGACCAGTCTTGCCTTTCTGAGCATCCCGGCGGCATGGGGCATCGTCGTCAAGTCGCGTCGCGAGGTGATCGATTCGCTACGTGAGCGGGCCGAGCGGGCCGAGTCGGAGTCGAACCTGCGGGCCGAGACCGTTCGCGGGCTCGAACGTGAGCGGATCGCGCGGGAGATGCACGACGCTCTTGCGCATCGGATCTCGTTGGTCAGTCTCCACGCGGGTGCGCTCGAGGTCCGGCCGGATGTCGGTGCGCGGGAAGTCGAAGCGCTCGCGTCGACCATCAGATCCAATGCGCACGGGGCCCTGGAGGATTTGCGGGAGATACTGGGAGTACTTCGATCGGGCGACGTGAACGTGCCGCGTCCACAACCGGGTGTAAACGATATTGCTGTGCTGATCGAGGATTCGGAGAAAGCCGGTACACAGGTGACGTTCGTCGACGAGATGCCTGTGAACCTCTCGCTGCCTGCCTCTGCCTCTCGCACCGTTCACCGTGTGATTCAGGAGGGCCTGACCAATGCCAGAAAGCATGCGCCGGGGTTGCCGGTGCGATGTGGAATTACCCAGGTCGACAACGAGATTCGAGTGTGGCTGGAAAACAGCATCGGCACAGGGGGATTCGCGACAGTACCGGGTTCTCGATCGGGAATGATCGGCCTCACCGAGCGAGTCGAGTTGGCGGGAGGGCGAATCGAGTACGGCATCGCCCGAAGCAGCGTCGGCGTGGTCTACCGTCTGGAAGCATGGCTACCGTGCCCGAACTGACCGATGGTCCCGAAGCGGGCAAGACACTCGAGGTGTTGCTGGTCGACGACGACGCGTTGGTCCGGGCCGGTTTGTCGCTCATTCTGAGTTCGGATCCGGGTATCGCAGTGGTCGGTGAGGCGTCCGACGGTCGCGGCGGTATCGAGGCAGTGCACGCGTTGTCTCCCGACGTGGTTCTGATGGATGTTCGGATGCCCGTCATGGACGGTCTGGCTGCCACCGAAATGCTTCGAGCAGAGGGTTTTTCAGGGGCAATCGTGGTATTGACCACGTTCGACACCGACGAATATCTGCTGCGTGCTCTGCGGGCGGGGGCCAACGGGTTCTTGCTCAAGGACACGCCACCGCGCGACATCATCGACGCGGTGCATCGCGTCGGAACCGGGGAGTCGATGTTGTCGCCGACGGCCGTCGGACGCTTGGTTGCCCACTGGCGCGAGCAGGACGCTCGATCACACGACTCCGCCACGGCGCGAGCGCGAGCGGTACTCGATTCTCTCACCGATCGAGAACGTGAGGTGGCAGTTGCCGTCGGATCGGGAAAGTCCAACGCGGAGATCAGCGCGGAGTTGTACATGAGTGTGGCAACGGTGAAGACCTACGTGTCACGGATCCTGACGAAGCTGGAGTGCAGCAACAGGGTTCAGATTGCGATCATCGTGCACGAGTCGCGTTGAGGGCTCGACTACAGCAGAAGGCCGATCACCAGAATCAGAACGATCACGACGGCGAGGATCAGTGCAGCGAGGATGACCGGCGACGGAATCGTCGTCCGATCGCCCACGGCATCTTCGATCCGCATCAGCACGTTCTCGATGGGGTTCTTCTTCTTGCGGGGTAGGTCGAACGGTGGGGGAGAGTAGGTGGAGGGAACCGGATTCGCTGGGCTTTCACCGGGTTGCACGGCGGGTAGGCCTGCGACGGTGCTGCCGAATTCTCGGGACGGACGGCGAGATTCGGACACCGGTGTCGAGCGCCTTGCCCATGCCGGAACTATGCCGTCAGCAGAGGTCAGGGGTACACCGCGTAGCTGAGCTATGGTGCCGCGCTTGCTGATCGCAGCGAGGATGATCTCGTCGCGGGCCTGCGCCATGGTGGGACGCCGAGCAGGATCGGGCTCGAGCATGTGCAGCAGCGGACCGGTGAGATCTCCGCTGCGGGTGGGAGAAATGATCTGCCCCTTGGCAACTCGGTGCAGCAGTGCGATCGAATCGTGATCGATGTCGAACGGAGGTTTGCCTTCGATGGCGGTGTACAGCGTTGCGCCGAGGGAGAACACGTCGCTGGCCGCGGTGGGATCCTGTCCGCGGGCAACCTCCGGGGCGAAATATGCAGGGGTGCCGGTGATCACGCTGTCGTCGGATTCCTCGACGTCCCCTTTGGCGCGGGAGATACCGAAATCACTGATCTTGACGATGCCCAGATCCTTGCCGCGATCGGCGATCAAGATGTTGCCCGGCTTGATGTCGCGGTGCACGATTCCTGCCTCGTGCGCCTCGGTCAGTGCGTCGGCGATCTGTGCCCCGATCTGAGCAACCTCGAAAGGCGGTAGCGAATCGGTAGTGCCGAGCGCCTGCGCGAGACTGCGCGAGGACAGGTATTCCATGACCAACCACGGCTCGCCGTCGACGAGAGCGACGTCGTGCATCGCGATGGCGTGGGGGCTGGACAGGCGAGCAGCGATGCGACCCTCACGCATGGCCCGATTGCGCACCTCGACGGCTTGCTCAGGGCTCAGCGTGGTGGTGGACGTGACCTGCTTGACGGCCACCTGGCGGTGCAGAAGTGTGTCGGTGGCGAGCCATACTGCGCCCATTCCGCCGCCCCCGAGTTTGCCGGCAAGGCGGTATCTTCCGGCCAGGAGGTAGTCGGGTCCGACTCCTCGTCGAACACGCTGCTGATCGGTCACGCCCACAGGTTAGTTGACGATGGCGGGGTGTGCCCGCAGCCGCAGAACGGAAGCCCCCACCAGCGGCTTCGGCACCACCTTGACGAGTTGCCGTCCGAGCGGCTTTACTGAGTGCAGATCGAAATTGTGTTCGAATACGCCACTTCCCGCGTTCGACGAACACCGATGTTTCGGCTCGATTTTCTACATCGCGAAGGGGAGTGACATGACTGTATCGGGAGCTTCTGTCACGCCGGATGTGCTCGACGGGTTGTCGCTGCCGGAGCGTGTCGCGTTGCTGCGTAGCCGGATGGCTGCCGTGCCGTCCCGGGGCGAAACGGCGTCGGTGCGCATCGAGAGTTCGGACCCCGACCCCGTTCGTTCCGATTTCGGCGAGGCCGAGCCGAAACGTGCGGTCCGTCAGCGGGCCGTTCTTCCGGTGCCCTCTGCACTGATCGACGTGCTGCCGCACGGTGGACTGGTGCGTGGAACGGTGGCCTCGGTGTCCGGTGCAGGCTCGCTGCTGATCGGTTTGGTGGCTGCAGTGACGGGTGCCGGTGGGCATGTCGCCGTCATCGGGCAGCCTCGTTTCGGAGTTCTCGCCGCGGTGGAGATGGGCGCACAGCTGAGCAAACTGGCTCTGATTCCCGATCCGGGCCCCGATCCGGTGGAAGTGGCGGCAATCCTGCTCGACGGCGTGGACCTCGTGGTGCTCGGTCTCGGTGGTCTGTCGGTATCGCCCACTCGGGCCAGAGCCGTGGTGGCCAGGGCACGGAGCAAGGGTTCGACGCTGCTGGTGACCGATGGACACTGGGACGGGGCAGAGCTACGACTGGACGCATCGGTGCACGGTTACGACGGTCTCGGTACGGGTCGGGAGCTGGGACGTGGCCGGCTCCGCGGTGTCCGATTGTCGGTGTGTGCGCGCGGCAAGGCGATGCGGCCCCGCACCGTTCGGCTCGACCTGCGTTCGGAGAACGGCCGCATCGAGTGGCATGCCGAGGAGCGCGAACAGAATCCATTGTCGATCGCGGTCTCGACATGAGCATCGATCGTTCCAGCCGTGTTCTCGCGCTGTGGTGTCCTGATTGGCCCGCTGTTGCAGCAGCTGCTCAGGCCGATCTGCCTGCGACGCATCCGGTGGTCGTCACCTCGGCCAATCGGGTCGTCGCGTGCTCGGCGACGGCACGTGCGTCGGGTATCAAACGCGGACTACGGCGTCGGGAAGCCCAGGCGCGGTGCCCGGATGTGCATGTCGCTCTCGCCGATACCGATCGTGATGCGCGACTGTTCGAGCCCGTGGTCTCTGCCGTCGCCGCCATCGCACCGGGAGTCGAAGTGCTGCGGCCGGGTCTGTTGGTTCTCGCCGCTCGCGGTGTCGGACGGTATTTCGGTACCGAGCATCGGGCTGCGGAACGGCTGATCGACCAGGCATCGGCTGCCGGTGTGGAATGCCAGATCGGTATCGCCGACGAGTTGTCCACTGCGGTCGTCGCCGCTCGGTATGCACAGGTGGTACCGCGCGGAGGTGGTGCCGGCTTTCTCGCTTCGTTACCGGTGGCAGAACTCTCGGCAGAACCGAGTATGTCCGCTGCCGATCGTGGTGAGTTGGTGGACCTGTTGCGACGCTTGGGTCTACGAACCATCGGCGACTTCGCCGCGCTGTCTCCGGGCGATGTCGCGTCGCGGTTCGGTACCGATGCGGTGTTGGCGCATCGCAGTGCTCGGGGCGAGCCCGAGCGTCCGCCCTCGGCCCGGGCGCTGCCGCCGGATCTCGATGTGGAGTATCGGTGCGATCCGCCGATCGATCGGGTCGACGCCGCTGCATTCGCCGGGCGCGGTCTTGCCGAACAGTTGCACACCAAGCTTGCTGCCGCTGCCGTTGCGTGTACTCGTCTGCTGGTGCATGCCAGTACCGGTAACGGTGAGAACCTGTCGCGGATCTGGCGCTGCGCGGAGCCGTTGACGCCGGAGGGAACAGCCGATCGCGTGCGGTGGCAACTGGACGGCTGGCTCACCGGGCGCAGCGAGAACAAGCCGACGTCCGCGATCACTGTCCTGAGGCTCGAACCGATCGAGGTGGTGGCAGCCGGTGAGCTGCAACTGGGGTTGTGGGGCAGTGTCGGCGACGAGGACGACAGAGCGCGTCGGGCATTGGTGCGCGTTCAGGGTCTGCTCGGTGGCGAATCGGTGCTGGGCGGTGTTCTCAGCGGTGGACGCGGGCCGGCCGAACGGATAACGCTGCGCCCACTCGGCGACGAGCTGGTACCGATGTCCGATCCATCCCATCCATGGCCAGGACGATTACCCGAGCCTGCTCCGGCGGCAGTGATAGAGACCCGTCCGATGGTGACGCTGATGAATCGGACGGGTACGGGAATCGGCGTCACCGACCGTGGTGTGTTCGACGCGCCACCGGCACGGTTGCGCTGGGGAACCAAGGAATGGGAACTGACGGGATTGGCCGGGCCGTGGCCGGTGGACGAGCGGTGGTGGGACAGTGGCAACGCATCGACGGGTCCGACAGCGCGGGCCCAGGTGGTGCTCGACGACGAAAGGGCCCTGCTGCTCGTGTTCGACGAAGGTCGGTGGCGGGTGGAGGGAATCTACGAATAGTGACACCGCTACATTCGAGTGAATGCAGATGATGTCGGAGACGGTCGACCTCGGTGGCGTCGATATCGCGTATCGCTCGTTCGTCCCGCAGGAACACCCCAACGCGGCACCGGTGCCGGTCATGCTGGTGCACGGGATGGGCGGGGACAGCGGAACCTGGGATCGCTTCGCCCGAGCACTGACAGCTCGAGGTCGCCGAGTGATCACCGTCGATCTGCGCGGGCACGGTAAGAGCGCCCACACACCCACGTACGAGTTCGACTCGTTCGGTGGCGATCTCCTTGCTCTGATCGATCACCTCGGGCTCACCGAAGTCGATCTCGTCGGGCATTCCCTCGGCGGATATGCGGTCTCGCTCGTCGCACAGCGTCGCCCGCCGCTCGTGCGCCGTCTGGTACTCGAGGAACTTCCGATACCGATTCGGCCGGGGGATGCCCCGCCGAGCCTCACCGGCAAGATGCCGTCGGTCACCGAGCTCTGGCACGCCGCAACCAGCGTTGTCCTACATCCCCGTGCAGTACTCGCGTTCGATCGGTCGATGACTGCCACTGCTCTCGAGCAGTTCCGTCGGCCGAATCCGCAGTGGTGGGAGTCGTTGGCCGACATCACTGCTCCGACGTTGGTGCTTCGCGGAGGTCCCGGCGGCATGGTCGATCCGGTTCGGCTCGACGCGATGGTCACCGAGATCTCGACCTGCCGCGTCGAAGCGTTTCGCACCGGACACAGCATCCATCGCGACGGTTACTCGGCGTTCGAGGCCACCGTTCTTCCGTTTCTGACGCAGTAATCTGCACTCATGTCCCTCAGCGTGCTCGATGGAAAGCTGTTGGCGTGGTCGTCACTGTTCGTCGTGTCGCAAGCCAACATCGCTCGGTTGCTCGGACCCGCGGCCCCGAAAGTACTCGAGGTGCAGACGGCCTGGTCCGCGCGGCGCTACCGGCAGATCCTCGCGAGCATGGACGAGACCGAGATCGCCAGATTCCGCAGCCACTACTTTCCCGACTTCGTGCATCCGGCGATCTATGCCATCGCACTCAGGGCCGGTGCACGCAGCCTGGCCGCGAAGACGCCGCTGAGCCCTGCGGCGACGACGGCATTGGCCGTCGCACCCGTGGCCTCCGCTGCCGGTGACTACATCGAGAACATCGTCGGACTGATGCTGGTGGACAACCGAGAACAGATCACCGACACCGTCGTTCGCGCCACCACCGTGGTCAGCACCGTCAAGTGGATACTGGCGATCGGCTCACTGGCGTACCTGAGTCAGGGATTTCTGCGAGTGTGGGCAAAGGCTCTGTTGCGCTGAACCTCGCGACAGCCTTACCCCTGTCATTCGACCAACTCCTCCCCGAGGGGAGTGCGTACGTACAGCACCGACCGTCCCTGTCTGACGCGTCGCACCACCGCCGCTTCGCGCAGAACACGAAGATGCTGGCTCGCCGCGCTGGGTGAGACACCAAGTGCGGCAGCGATTTCCCCGGTGGTGGTGGGCGCGTCGAGCAGAGTGAGAATCGTGGCACGGTGGGTGCCGAGAAGATTGGTCAGCGCTCGCTTCGGAGCTGTCCGTGCCATGTTCCACACTGCGCCGCGCCCGCGGGCTGGATACACCAGTGACGGAGCCCGCGTCGGGCTGATCTGAGTGATCGCACCGTGTACGAACACCGACGGAATCAGTGGAAGTCCACGTCCGTCGACGTCGACCCACACCTGGTCCTCGAGCCGATCGACCCACAGCACACCGTCGTCCCATCGAACTCGGGAATCGAGGTGCTCGAACATCTTTCGCGCCCCGAAGTGCGAGAGCTGTTGTGCTCGGTAGTCCACATCGCCGTCCAGTACCGCTCGGATCCGGGACCAGTCGGGTTCGAGGCACGTGGCCCAATACTGTGAGAGCGCCCGGACTGTACGGGTGCGCACCGCTCGGGCCGAACCGATGAGGACCGCAGGAATGTCAGCGGAGAAGGCGGCAGCGATATCGCGTCGCATCTCCGCTGCCGGTGTCGCCCCGACCACGGCGATCTCGTCGTCGAAGGCCGGGGATTCGGTGGGCGGACGGGGAGCGAGAAAGTCCGGGATCCTGCCCTCGGGAGAGACCAACGCCGTCAGCATCTCGGTGTCACACTGCTGCCATGCCGTCCGGACGCGTCGACGCCACGGCTCGTGCAGACGGTGCCGATTCGGCGAGGTCCAGGCGCGCAGGCTCAGGACCGTCTCGAACAGCGGCGAGACGGTCAACGAGGTGTCCGCCAGGTCGGCGGCCCGGAGATGAAGTGCGAGCATGTAGTCCCACACTAAATGGTGGCGACCGGCAACCGTGCTCGATGTACTGATCCACATGCCCATCGACTTCGAAGATCCAGCCAACGGCGACACCTATTCCGGCCGCGAGGCCGACCCTTCCTGGGGTGCCGCGATCACCGACATCGTCGATCCGGTCGGCGCGCACGTCATCGATCTCGGATGTGGCGGGGGTACCTATGCGCGTGCATGGCGCACGCTGGGAGCGCATGTCACAGCAGTCGATTCGAGTGCACCGATCCTGGAGTCCGCTCGCCGATCGTCGCCCGCGGACATTGCGTTCGAGTGTGCACCCGCCGAGCGCACCGGCCTACCCCACGGCCTGGCAGATATCGTGTTCGCTCGCGCTCTGGTCCATCATCTGCCCGATGCCTCCGCGGTGGCGGCCGAAGCGCTCCGGCTGCTGCGGCCGGGTGGTATCGCGATCGTCCAGGATCGGACGAGCGAGGACGCGACACTGACAGGATCGCCTACGAACCCGCGCGGATATCTCTTCGACGCGTTTCCCCGGTTGACGGAGGTCGAGGGCCGCCGCCGCCACGACGTCGACGACGTAGTGGCCGCATTCGCTGGGGCAGGATTCACCGATGTAGCCACGCAACCACTCTGGGAAACCCGTCGACGCTACGAGAATCGCGAGCAGTACCTGACAGAAATCGCCGGCAGAACCGGGCGCTCCATCCTGCACGAACTCTCCGACGTCGAACTCGCGGAGTTGGTCGAGTATCTACGCGGTCGCCTGGCCGCCGGTGAGTTGATCGAACGGGATCGTTGGACTCTCTGGACCGCCGTGGCCCCCTGATAGCCACTGCACTGAGTGTCCACTCTGTGCGACCACACACGGGATCGCGATCGCGAATGGAAATTGTGGACACTGGCGGTGCCTGGGACCACACACCTCACCAACTGGTGCCGGGAACCAATCTCCCGACACGCCGGACAACTTTGCCGATGCGTGCGGTCGGAGCTTTCGGATCGTAGGGGCGGACTCGATAGGGCACCGTCCCGTCCTCGATGGGTGTTGCCACCTCGCCCTTGGCCGCCGCGGATTCGGCGAACGTGCGGTAGTGCTGGTGCATCGTGCGGTCTTTACCCTTGGGGGCGAAGATGGCTCCGAATTGTCCGAGCGTTCCCAGCGGTGTGTCGATGCGTTTGGGCTTGTCGCTCAGCGCGCGGATCACCATCGCCCCTGCCTTTTCGGGTGAGAACACTGGGCCGACGTTCTTGTCGCCCGTCGGAGTGATCATCGGGGTGTCCACCAGGGGCATGTGGATGGTGGTGTAGGTGATTCCGTCCGAGAGTGTTTCTGCGGCAGCAACATCGGTGAAGCCGTCGAGCGCGGCCTTGCTGGCCACGTAGGCCGAGAATCGAGGAGGGTGTCCCAGGACCGCAGCGCTGGAGATATTGACGACGTGCCCGAACTGACGTTCGCGCATGTGTGGCAGCAACGCCAGTACCAATCGAATCGCCCCGAAGTAGTTGACGGCCATGGTGCGTTCGTAGTCGTGCAACCGATCGGTGGATCGATAGAGTGACCGGCGGATGGATCGACCGGCGCTGTTCACCAGCATGTCGACGTGACCGTGTTCGCTCAGAACGGTTTTCACGGTCTGATCCACCGATTCGCTGTCGGTGACATCGCACGGGTAGCCGTAGGCGGTGCCGCCCGATTCGCGGATGTGCTCGACCACCTCGTCGAGCTGATCCTGGCCGCGCGCGAGCAGAATGACCACCGCGCCCTTGCGGGCAGCCGCCTCGGCACTGGCTCGGCCGATGCCGGACGAGCCACCGGTGATGACGATGTGACGGCCGAACAACGGCCCGCGTGGGTCGTTTCGGCGGTTGCGCTTGGGATCGAAATTCTTCTGCCAGTACGTCCACACGCGATCTGCGTACGTACGCAGTGGCGGCGGCGTGATCGAGCTGCCCTGCAACGCTTTCTGCGTCGCTGCCGACTCGAACACCGTGGGCAGCGTCAGGTGATCGAGCATGACCGGTGGGACGCCGAGATCACGGAGGGCGGCATTGCGCTGCTTTCGTACCGCCCTGGACTTGGGGGAGACGACCGGAGCGACCAACGCTCCGGGTACGTCGACGATTCTCGCGCGAGATCCGGCAGCCGACGAGAACGCGGCATAGACCTCTGACATCGACTGAGGCGTCGGATTGACCAGATGGAACACGCTGCCGGGGGAGGTGTCTCGATGTACGAGCTCGACGATGGCGTCGGCGACGTAGTCGACCGGTACCAGGTTGGTAGCGCCCATCTTCGGCACCGTGATCGGTAGCACGGAGGGCAGCTTGGCCAGTTGTGCAAAGAATGGAAAGAAGTAGTACGGGCCGTCGATCTTGTCGATGGCTCCGGTCTCCGAATGCCCGATGATCGCGGCAGGCCGGTAGACCCGCCAGTCCGCGGTGCTGTCGCGTACCAATTTCTCGGATTCGAACTTGGTGCGGTGATAGGCCGTCGGGAACCTCTGGCCGAGGTCGAAATCGTTCTCGGAAAACGTTCCTCGGTGGTCTCCGGCAACGGCGATCGACGAGATGTGATGCAGCCGAGCGCCGGTCTTCTCGGCCAGGCCGATGACCGAGGAGGTTCCGGCGACATTGGTCGGTGCCTGCTCGTCGCCTGCGGTCAGGTCGTAGACGGCACCGAGATGGAGGATGTGGTCGATGTCGGACGGCACGTCGGAGAGTCCGAGTTCGGGCTCGGTGAGATCGCCGATCAACGGACGAATCCGGTCGCCGCCCTCGAGCTGCTGTGCATGTCGCTCGAGGCGAGCCACCGAGTTCGGACGCACCAGCACGTGGATCACGGCGTTCGCGTCGCGCTCCAGCAGTCGGGGTAGGACGTTCTTACCGAGAAACCCGGTACCGCCGGTCACGATGTAGTTCGCCATGCGAGCCGACCTTACTCCGAAGTAAGTTCCTGGGCTAGTGGCCTATACCGGCCTTGTCGTGCACTTTCTTCATCCATGCCGGAGCCCACCAATTGGCCTCACCCATGAGCTTGACCAAGGACGGAACCAGCAGCATGCGGATGATGGTGGCGTCGATGATCAGGGCGAGAATGACGCCGAAGCCGAGAAACTTCATGATCGACAGACCCGAGATGGTGAACGCTCCGGTGACCACGATCAGAATCAGCGCTGCGGCGGTGACGATACGTCCGGTGCGCTGAGCACCGAAGACAACGGCTTCTTCGGTGCTCGCTCCCGCCGCGCGAGCTTCGACCATGCGAGACATCAGGAACACTTCGTAGTCGGTCGACAAGCCGAAGATGACCGCGAGGATGAGGACCACGAACGTCGATTCGAGTGGTCCTTGAGTGACGCCGATCAGTCCTGCCCCGTGGCCTTCCTGAAACACCCACGTCAGGGCACCGAATGTCGCGCCCAAGCTCAGCCCTGCCATCAGTACGGCCTTGATCGGCAACACGATCGAGCCGAACGCCAGGAACAGCAGTACCAACGTCGAGACCACCATGATCGCGATCATCACCGGTAGCCACTTCGCAATGGCCGCATTTCCGTCGTCGATGTTCGCGCGACTGCCACCGACGAGGATCTCGGTCCCGTCCGGAGGGGTGATCGAGCGCAATGCAGACACTGAGTCGGATTGGGATTCGGCCTCGGTCAGTCCACCGGTCGGTTCACTGTAGGCCGCCTCGAGGGTCACGAAATCGTCTTTGGAACCGATGAATTCGGCGCGGGCGATACCGGGCGTGGATTCCACAGCCGAAGTCAGAGCCGCAATGGGTGCGCCCTGAGGCTTGACGCCGTCCAGGCCACGAAGAACGACGGTGGCACCGTCACCGGTCGACTCGAAGTCGGCACCGAGTGTCTCGAACGCCATGCGCGCAGGGTTGTCTTTCGGCAACGCCGTGTAGTCGACCTCGCCGAGCGAGACCTTGAGGATCGGGGTGGCGATGATCAGCAACCCCGCGACGATGACGGCTGCGACGATCCCCGGATGCTTCATCACACGGGTGACCACACCACCCCAGAACTTGTGTGCGCGTGCATCGCTGCGATCGGACGCGGTGCGTGACCAGGTCCAGGAATTGATTCGGGTGCCGAGAATTGCGAGCAGTGCCGGAACGACGGTCAGTGACAGGGCCGCGGCGCTCGCCACCGCGGCCATGGCACCGAATCCGAGGGACCGGATCACCGCTTGGGGGAAGACGAGCATGCCGGCGAACGCGCAGACCAACAGCAGTCCCGAGAAGACGACGGTCTTGCCTGCAGTGGCGACGGTGCGGACGGTCGCGTCGACCGACGTCGACCCGCTTCGCAATTCCTCGCGGAACCTGCTGACGATGAACAATCCGTAGTCGATGGCCAGGCCGAGCCCCAACAGAGACGCCACGTTGATCGAGAACGAACTTACTTCGGTGAACTCGGTGAGTACACGCAGGATCGCCAGGGAGCTGAGCACGCTCAGGATGCCGACGAACACCGGAACCGCCGCGGCGATCACGCCGCCGAAGATGAAGATCAGCAGCAGCAGTGTGATGGGAACAGCGATGAGCTCCGAGCGGACGAGGTCGCTTTCGAGGGTCTCACTGAGCGAAACTCCGACCACCGACGCTCCGGCGAACTGCGATTCGACGCCGGGCACTTCGAGCTGGGGCGGAAGTTCGCCGAAGGTATTGAACGTGACGCCCGAGTTGGCGCCGAGGGATACCGTCACCAGCGCCTTCGTTCGGTCCTTCGAGACCAGGAATTCTTTGCTGACCGGGTCTGCGGTCCAGTACGAATTCACGTTGCCGAGGGTGTATCGACCGGTGAACTCGTCGAGCGTCGCCTGTACTCGGGGCCCGATGTCGTCGATCGTTTCGCCGTCGGGTGCGGTGTAGATCGCCACGATATCCGGTGTCGGCTGACCGATGCCCTGCACCAGCCGCGCCACCTCGGACGACTCACTGCCGGCGTCGGCGTAGCCGCCCTCGCTCAGTTTCGAGAAGACGCTCAGTCCCAACACCCCGCCGACGGCGACGACGGCAACGACGACTGCCAGCACCCATCGTTTGTGCGATACGACGAACGAGGCCCAACGGGTCACGACGGTGCTCCGGCTCTGTGGAAGGGGTCAGTGGCGACTCGACTGTAGTTGATCGTGTCGGACCCTCGTGCTCTCATTAGAACAAGTGTTCGATGCAACGGCGATGTGGTGTGGGGAGGGCTCGATGGGATGGAACGACGGACCACCCACGTGGTCGGAGATGGAGCGCGTCCTGTCCGGACGTCCCAAGCCTGCGGCCGAGGGCGACGGCGGCGACAGCCCGGCGTGGTCGCGAAAGAGGGACGTCTACGACCGCACCATCGACAAGCCCGTGCTGTCCACGACGCCGTATGCAGAATTGCATGCGCACTCGGCGTTCAGCTTTCTCGACGGTGCCTCGCAGCCGGAGGAGATGGTCGAAGAAGCGGTACGCCTCGGCCTCGAATCCATCGCCATCACCGATCACGACGGTTTCTACGGAGTCGTTCGCTTCGCAGAGGCGGCCAGAGCTCTCGGCATCGGAACCGTGTTCGGTGCCGAACTATCGCTCGACAGCGACCGATCCAGGGCCGGAGCAACCGACCCCGACGGCACTCATCTGTTGGTGCTCGCCCGCGGTCAAGAGGGGTATCGACGGCTCTCGCGTCGGATCGCGGCCGCGCACCTGGCCGGTGGGGTCAAAGGCAAGCCGCAGTACGACATCGACGAGCTCACCGAAGCTGCAGGCGGGCACTGGCAGATTCTCACCGGTTGCCGGAAGGGTCATGTTCGGCAGGCACTCTCGCGCGGTGGTCCGGAGGCGGCCGAGGCCGCACTGCGCACTCTCGTCGACCGCTTCGGTCCCGACCGCGTGACCGTCGAACTCACCCGGCACGGAGTTGCCGACGACGACGAGCGCAACGATGCGCTCGCGGCACTGGCTCGCAAGTACAGCCTTCCGATGATCGCGACCACGGCCGCGCACTACGCGAGTCCGCGCAGCAGGAGGTTGGCCATGGCAATGGCTGCGGTACGTGCGCGCAGCAGCTTGGACGAGGCCGCCGGTTGGATGGCACCGACGGGCGGCGCACATCTTCGGTCCGGGGCGGAGATGGCCGAATTGTTCGAGCACTATCCGGGCGCGGTACGCGGTGCCGTCGAGCTCGGTCGTGAGTGCTCGTTCGATCTGAAACTGATCGCGCCACGCCTGCCGCCGTTCGAGGTGCCCGACGGTTACACCGAGATCAGTTATCTGCGGCGACTCACGTTCGAGGGCGCGGCCCGACGCTATGGCCCGCAATCGGCGAATCCGGCGGCGTATTCGCAGCTCGAATACGAACTCGACATCATCGAGCGGCTCGAGTTCCCCGGCTACTTTCTGGTGGTCCACGACATCGTCCATTTCTGCAAGACACACGACATCCTCTGTCAGGGAAGAGGTTCGGCAGCGAACTCTGCTGTCTGCTACGCCATCGGCATCACCAACGTCGACCCGGTAGCCAACAAGCTGCTGTTCGAGCGGTTCCTGGCACCCGAACGCGACGGCCCACCCGATATCGACATCGACATCGAATCGGATCGCCGCGAGGAGGCGATCCAGCACGTCTACGCCAAGTACGGCCGTACCCATGCCGCTCAGGTGGCCAACGTCATCACCTACCGCGGCAAGTCCTCGGTACGAGACATGGCCCGCGCACTCGGCTTCTCGCAGGGGCAACAGGACGCGTGGAGCAAGCAGATCACCCGCTGGTCCGGAATCGGTGATCAGGAAGGTGACGGTATTCCCGAGTCGGTTCTCCAACTCGCGCGGCAGATCGAGGGGTTCCCGCGGCACCTCGGCATTCACTCCGGCGGCATGGTGATCTGCGATCGGCCGATCGCAGATGTCTGCCCGGTGGAGTGGGCGACGATGGAGAATCGCAGTGTGCTGCAGTGGGACAAAGACGATTGTGCTGCAGTGGGTTTGGTGAAGTTCGACATGCTCGGGCTGGGCATGCTCTCGGCTCTGCACTACATGATGGACCTGATCGCCGAGCACAAGGGCATCGACATCGACCTCGCCTCGATCGACCTGTCCGAGCCCGAGGTGTACGAGATGCTTCAACGAGCCGATTCGGTGGGGGTGTTCCAGGTCGAATCCCGCGCGCAGATGGCCACTCTGCCGAGGCTCAAGCCACGTAACTTCTACGATCTGGTGGTCGAGGTCGCCCTGATCCGTCCCGGTCCGATCCAGGGTGGTTCGGTACACCCGTACATCAAGCGTCGCAACGGGTTGGAGCCGGTGATCTTCGAGCACCCGTCGCTCAAGAAGGCACTCGATCGAACTCTCGGAGTTCCGCTGTTCCAGGAACAGCTGATGCAGATGGCCATCGATGTCGCCGGTTTCAGTGCCGCCGACGCAGACCAATTGCGTCGTGCCATGGGATCGAAGCGATCACCGGAGAAGATGGAGCTGCTGCGCGGGCGGTTCTACGATGGAATGCGCGATCTGCACGGCATCACCGGTGAGGCTGCCGACCGCATCTACGAAAAGCTGTCGGCATTCGCCAATTTCGGCTTCCCCGAGAGTCATTCGCAGAGTTTTGCCTCGTTGGTCTTCTATTCGTCGTGGTTCAAGTTGCATCATCCTGCTGCCTTCTGTGCAGGCTTGTTGCGCGCGCAGCCGATGGGTTTCTACTCACCGCAGTCCTTGGTCGCCGATGCCAGGCGGCACGGCGTGCTGGTGCACGGTGCCGACGTGAACGCCAGTCTCGGTCATGCGAATCTCGAGGGAGGCGGCCTCGAGATTCGCATGGGGTTGGCCGATGTGAAGTTCATCGGTACCGCGCTGGCTCAGAAGATCGTCGATGCCCGGAACTCGCACGGGCCGTACGCCTCGTTCCCGGATCTGACCGGTCGTGTCGAACTGTCGGTTGCGCAGGCGGAAGCACTGGCCACGGCCGGCGCACTGGGGTGTTTCGGCATCACACGTCGAGAGGCGTTGTGGGCTGCCGGCGCGGCCGCGGGGGAGCGGCCTGGTCTTCTCCCCGGCATCGGCGCGTCGACGAAAGCGCCTGCGCTGCCGGGTATGACGGACCTCGATCTGGCGTCGGCCGATGTCTGGGCAACCGGGGTCTCGCCGAATTCCTACCCCACCCAATTCTTTCGAGATCGGCTCGAATCTCTCGGGGTGGTTCCTGCGAATCGGCTGCTGCAGATCCCCGATGGAGACCGAGTCCTCGTGGGTGGTGCGGTGACGCATCGCCAGCGTCCTGCCACGGCAGGAGGCGTCACGTTCATCAACCTCGAGGACGAAACCGGCATGGTCAACGTGGTGTGCTCGGTGGGATTGTGGGCCAAGTACCGCAAGTTGGCAATCACGGCTCCGGCGTTGCTCATTCGAGGCAAAGTGCAGAACGCGGAGGGCGCGGTGACCGTGGTGGCAGACCATCTGCAACTGATGGATCTGCGAGTCGCATCCAGGTCGAGGGACTTTCGTTGACCGGGCCGCACCTCTCGCGTGCACAATCGAGTGGTGAAGCTGCTGCTGATTGCCGACACTCATCTCCCGAAGCGTGCTCGCGACCTGCCCGACGAAGTGTGGTCGGCTGTCGACGACGCAGATGTCGTGATCCATGCCGGTGATTGGGTGGACCTCGCATCGTTCGAGGCACTGTCGCAGCGGTCGCGTTCTCTGGTCGCGTGCTGGGGGAACAACGACGGTGACGAGTTGCGGGCTCTGATGCCCGAGCGCGCCGACGTCTTGCTCGGCGGAGTTCGGTTCACCGTGGTGCACGAGACCGGTGCCGCGACGGGCCGTGAACGACGCATGGCGGCGGCATACCCGGAGACGGACGTCCTCGTGTTCGGGCACAGTCACATACCGTGGGACACCTTCGCGGACAACGGTCTACGGCTGCTCAACCCTGGATCTCCTACGGATCGGCGTCGGCAACCGTTCTGCACCTACATGACGGCCGTTGCCGAGAACGGGGCGCTCGACGAAGTCGAACTGCACCGCATCGCACCTCGTTAGTGGCAGCCGAGGCGTTCACATACCGCCGGCCACCCGAACGACGGTTCCGGTGGCGTACCGCGCATCGGCGGAGAGCAGCCACGACACCGCACCGGCAATCTCGTCCGGCACACCTGGGCGACCGAGGGGGATGTTCGACGCCATCTTCTGCGGCCGTTGTCGATCTCGGTGGAAGTCGGTTTCGATGATTCCGGGTGCCACTGCATTGACCCGAATATTTTGCGCGGCAACCTCTTTGGACAGACCCACGGTCAGTGTATCGACCGCAGCCTTGGCTGCCGCGTAGTGCACGTACATTCCGGGGCTACCGAGGGTGGCGGCAGCAGAGGACATGTTGACGATTGCTCCACCCGATTCGGCCATCGCTGCGATCGCATATTTGCAGCAGGTGATCACCCCGATCAAGTTGACATCGAGGTCTGCTCTGATGGTCTCGATGTCGTTGTCCACCAGCATCCCGACGGCGCGTGCCGAGCCCGCGTTGTTCACCAATCCGGTGAGGGTGCCGATCTCCGCGGCCGCGGCGAACAGGGCGGAGACCGCCTGCTCGTCGGTGGTGTCGGCGCATACCGCGACCACAGTTCGGCCGGATGTCGACAACTCGGTGGCGAGTCTCTCGGCAGCGACGGCATCGGAACGGTAGCCGATCACCACATCGTGCCCGTCGGCAGCCAACCGTCGGGACACGGCGGCACCGATCCCGCGGCTGCCACCGGTGACGATGGTCAAGGGAGCGCTCATCGTTCGACAATAGCCACCGTGGAGAGGGCACAATTGCGGAAGCACCAACCGCATTCGACGGAAGGAGGTCTGTGATGATCGATCGGCCGGAGTTGGCCGCTTTTCTTCGGCAGCGGCGTGAGTCGTTGCAGCCCGAGGACATCGGCCTTCCACGTGGACAGCGCAGGCGAACGCAGGGCCTTCGACGCGAGGAGGTCGCCGAACTGTGCCATATGTCGACCGACTACTACGCCCGGCTCGAACGTGGGTCCGGTCCGGCGCCGTCGGAGCAGATGATTGCGTCGATCGCGCAGGGTTTGCATCTGTCGCTGGGCGAGCGTGATCACGTGTTCCGCCTCGCCGGGCACGCTCCTCCTGTGCGCGGGATCTCGACCGACCACATCAGCCCAGGATTGCTGCGGATACTGGACCGACTGAACGACACCCCCGCCGAGATCGTGTCCGAGCTCGGTGAAACTCTGCGCCAGACGCCGCTGGGCGCGGCATTGACCGGCGATGCGTCGTTGCGCACCGGGCCGAACCGGAGTCTGGGATATCGCTGGTTCACCGACCCCGCTACCCAGCAGTCGTACCCGCCCGACGAGCGTGCCGTGCTGTCTCGGGTGTATGCGTCGGGGCTGCGCGAGATCGTCACTCTTCGCGGGCCGGACTCGACAGCAGCGCATCTGGCCGCCGAGCTGCACGAGGTCAGCGAGGAGTTCCGAACCCTGTGGGAGAAGCGCGAAGTGGGGGTGCATCCACCCGAGTCCAAGCGGTTCCTGCACCCGACGGTCGGCATGTTGCAACTGAACTGCCAGACCCTTCTCGACCCGGAGCAAGCGCATCGGCTGTTGGTGTACACGGCAGTACCCGGCAGCGAGAGCTACGCCAAATTGGAACTGCTCGCGGTGGTGGGAACACAGGTCCTGTCCTGACTCGGTGCAGGGTGTCGGAGTATCAGTGGATCGGGAAGTCCTGGATAAGCCCGAAACGGTAGTCGAACATGGGTTCTGCACGTCCGAGCCGGACGATCACAACACCCGAGGAGCTTGATATGGGCCGCATCGCAGATCTATCCATCCCCGACCTGAACGGCAAGCGCGCCGTCGTCACGGGAGCCAGTGACGGGATCGGCACGGTCATCGCGACGCGGCTCGCGCGCGCCGGAGCAGAGGTCGTCATGCCGGTGCGCTCTGCCGCCAAGGGGGAGCGCGCAGTCGAGTCGATCCGGGCTTCGGTACCCGGAGCGCAGGTCAGCACCCGCGAGTTGGACCTGTCGTCACTGAATTCGGTTGCAGCGTTGGCGAGCCAGCTCGTCTCCGAAGGACGGCCGATCGATGTGCTCGTCAACAATGCAGGAGTCATGCAGCCACCCGAGCGCCAAGTCACTCAGGACGGATTCGAGCTGCAGTTCGGAACCAACCACCTCGGTCATTTCGCACTCACCCTCGCTCTCCTGCCGCTTCTTCGTGCAGGCCGTGCTCGAGTCACCCATCAGACGAGCATCGCGGCGCGATCGGGGGCCATCAACTGGGACGACCTGAACTGGGAGCGTTCCTACGACGTCATGAAGGCATACAGTCAGTCGAAGCTCGCGGTGGCCTTGTTCGCCCGCGAACTCGACGCACGCAGCAGGGCCGGTGGGTGGGGAATCACCAGCAACATGGCCCATCCCGGAATTTCACCGACCAATCTGCTTGCGGCCCAACCAGGTCTGGGGCGTCCGAAAGATTCTGCGGGAAGACGGCTCATCGGTGGTCTTGCCCGCGTCGGCATCGCAGGAACAGTGGACAGCGCCGCGCAACCGGGCGTTATCGCCGCGGCGGGTACAGCCTCGCGCGGTGATCAGTTCGTCGGTCCCACCCGGTTGATCGGTGGACCGCCGGCCGAGGTCGGGCTGTGGAAGCCACTGCGCAACATGGACGACGCACGCCGGCTGTGGGAAGCGTCCGAAGAGCTGACCGGTGCGCGACTCTCGTCGTGAAGCGATCGACTTCGACTGCGTCGCATCGAGTGTCAGCGGGGTGTCGGCGCGGGTTCCCGGGCATGGTCGACCAAATCGTGCACCAACCCGATGATGACATCCATCTGAGCGATCACCTCGACGCGCAGACGATCCTGCTCTTCCTCGGGCATGTCCGGTGAGTCGGGCCGGT
This sequence comes from Rhodococcus sp. WWJCD1, assembly GCF_002258735.1. Taxonomy (NCBI): domain Bacteria; kingdom Bacillati; phylum Actinomycetota; class Actinomycetes; order Mycobacteriales; family Nocardiaceae; genus Rhodococcus; species Rhodococcus sp. WWJCD1. The sequence continues at coordinate 39,922 of NZ_NOXY01000003.1, read as the reverse complement.
CGAGAGACATCAGTAGGTCGATGTTCGTCCGCAGTGCCGTCAACGGCTGCATCAGTTCGGCACCTGCATCGACGATCAACTGCCCTTGGCGTTCTCGCGATCGCGACAGCGCTGCCAACATTTCGTTGAAGCTGTTGGCGAGTGAGGCCAGTTCGTCGTCTCCGTTGACGTCGATCGGCTCGAAACTTCCAGTTCTGGCGACTCTTTCGGTGCCGGCACGGAGGCGTCGGACCGGTCGGAGTCCGGTTCGGGCAACAGCGGCACCGGCGACACCGGCCAGCGCTACGAGGAATGCCCCGACGATAACGAGTGCAAGTGTGAGCTTGGCGAGCAGTGGTGACGCTTCGCTGAGCGATTCGGCCACCATGATTGTTGCGCCTGAGTCGGTGCGTTGGGCCGAGAGGTAGTAGCCACGGACCTCACGCAGCGACCGATCGACGCTACCGTCGACGACAGATTTTTCAGGGCCGTCCAGGGTGCCGTCCGAGTTGATGAACGGTTCGCTACCGTTCGTCGACGTCACCAACGCGCCGTCGCTCGTCACCAGCGCTACTTTTACCTTGGTGCCCTCGGTGTCTTCGATGCCGAAGCCGAGCAAACCGGCAGGCAGGCCGGATGTCGCGCTGGCGATGATGGCGTCGCTGTTGCGGCCGACGCGGTCGATGATCTGCGAACGTAAGGCTTGCTCCGCAACGAGATAGATCGCCAGAGCACTCACGGCTACGGCGAGGGCCGCCACACTCATCGTCAACACTCGTATCCGGCCGTGCAGCGACAGCGCCCTCGGGCGAGCGGCCGCGCGCGAATTCCTCATTTTTCGAGTATGCCGGTCGGCGCGAGTCCACGACTCCGCAGACCAGTCCAGAGTGTCGGGGTGATGGAGCAGAGCGCGGTGGGTGAGGGGTTCGACGCAGTTGCTCAGGGTCGCCGGTCGGCGGGCGCGTTGCCTTCGTCCCATCGTTGCGCCCATTGCCATAGTGGTTCCAGTGCCGGCCCCAGCTCGTCGCCGAGTTCGGTCAGGCGATAGGTCCCATCCGAGTCTTTCAGTAGCACTCGCGCATCGACGAGCGTGCGCAGTCGGGTGGCGAGAACGCTGGACGAGATGTCGTCGGTGCGTCGCCTGAGTTCGAGGAACCCGAGCGGCCCGTCGCGTAGTTCCCACAAAATGCGCATGTTCCATCGCTGCCCCAGGAGATCGAGCACGGCCATCATCGATCGGCGGGGTGCGTTTGCCATTTCCATCGCGCTTCATCATAGTGGTTCGAAAATCGAAGCAGTTCGAAAATCGAAGCAGTTCGAAAATCGAAGCAGTTCGAAAATCGAAGCTCGAGGAGGATGTCGATGACCCGACGTATGGCAGGAAAGTCGGTGTTGATCACCGGCGCATCCCGTGGCATCGGAGCCGAAACCGCGGTGCAGCTGGGTGCGGAAGGTGCGATGGTTGCAGTGAACTACCGAGAGAAGAAGCGCAGGGCCGACGCCGTGGTGCGAACGATCGAGGAGGGTGGGGGGCGAGCTCTGGCTGTCGGAGCCGACGTCACCGATCCAGTCGCAATCGAGGCGATGCTCGACTCGGTTGTCACCGAGTTCGGCGCTCTCGATGTGCTGGTGCTCAGCGCATCCGGTGGACTCGAGCTCGGTGCCGATCCCGGCTACGCGATGAGCATCAACCGCGACGCCCAGGTTGCATTGGCTCGCGCGGCCACTGGTCGGATGAAGCCCGGCTCGCGCATCGTGTTCCTCACCAGTCATCAGGCGCATTTTCACGGCCGAAAGCCGGTGCCTGTCGAGTACGAGCCCATTGCCGCCAGCAAGCGTGCAGGAGAAGACGCCCTGCGCGACTCGATTCCCCACTTCGAGAGTCGAGGCATCGAATTGGTCGTCGTCTCGGGCGACATGATCGAGGGCACGATCGTCGTCACTCTGCTGGAACGCCGCAACCCCGACGCGGTGGCCGCTCGTACCGCACACGGTGCGCTTCCTACAGTCGCCGAATTCGCTACGGCTGTGGTGGCAGCATGCGCCGATCCGATCGAAAAATCAGGGTATGTCGTCTACGTCGGCGGAGCCGATTACCTCGAGCAGTAGCTGCGGGTAATCGGCTCCGTTCGACGACGGGAGATCGTGTCCCCGAAGATCAGCTACCGAGGACGCAGAACTGGCCGCTGGAAAGATTCAGAGCGAGAGACAGCGGGCCGACGCAATCGACACCCTGACCTTCGGATGTAGCACCGGATCCCCACCCGGCGACGGCAAGAGTCGTTTGGCCGGCGTCGGCCCACGAGTGTGCGATGCCCCCGCCGAGCGCGAGAGCGTAGGCCGTACCCGCATTCTTGCTGGCTCCGAGTGCGACGCCGTATCCGTTGGCGTAGGTGGTCGTTGCGCCTGGGCCGTCGTTGACGCTGACCGCGGTACCGCTGTCAGCAGCACCGGCGGTGGCCCGGCCGGTGCCCTCCGAGGTGGCGCCGCAGCTGGCGGTGCCGTCGACCTGGATGTCGTTGGCCGAGGGCGGAGACACGCAGTTGACGGGGGCAGCCGACGCGGTGCCGGCACCCACCAGCGCCGCGGCGGTCATTCCTGAGCCGAGGGCGAATATTGCTGCGGTGCGGGCAATTCGGCTACCGAACCGACTCGACGTGCGCGTGGTGGAGGAGGAGGACGAAGAACGGCGGGGATGGGAAACAGAGAACAACAGAAAGCTCCTTCACGAGCGAAACGGGTCGGTGCGGCACACGGTACCCCGCTCGAGTCGTTCACGGCAGCAACCTGCTCGGTTTGTGTAACGGTGCCGCCGACATCCGGGAATGAATCGTCGTGGAAGTCCGGTTTTGCGTACCCTTGCCGGAGCTGTCGTGGCCGCCGGTGGTGCGTTCGCGGCACTGTCCTTTGCTTCGGTCGATAAATCGAATTCTGTTCCTTCGCTTGATATTTCGGTGTTCGCATCAGGGTTGTCCGTCACGCCCGAGTCGGTACTCGGCGGGGCGGGGGCGCAAGCGCCGATGCCCGCCGATCGCAAGGAAATCGTTACCGACAGCTACCGCCCGCCGCTGTGGCGAAGACGCGTCGAACACTGCCGATCTCATCGAGACCGGATCGTCAGTGTCGAGCCGTGGGGGCACGTGTGACGGTTCGTTGTCACAGAAGAACGGTCTGCCCATTTATCGACGCTCACAATTGATTTCGCGTCCGAGGGAGGGGTGGCACGCCCGAACCGGTCCGGGCTTCGGCCTGACCTCGCGGCGTCAGGGACCGGTTGTACCGCCGTACGTAGCAATCTTGTATTCGGTTGCCACCAGCGAGAGCTGCAGTTCGCGGATGCGGCGTCGAACGGTGTCTCGATGCTCGACGAGCATGTCGAGTCGTTCCGGAACGGTGTGCTCTCCGCCGTCGACGAGCTCGACGTAGTGCTGCAAGTCGCGCATCGGCATTCCCGACAGCCGCATGCGGGTGAGAAACACGAGTCTACGAATGGCTACGTTGTCGTAGCTGCGATGGTCGAGCCCGTCGCGGGCCACCTCGATCAGACCGCACCGTTCGTAGTACCGAAGGGTGTGTGCGGAGATATCGAGCAACTCGGAAACCTCTGAGATGCCGAGTGGTTCGGAGAGCTCTCCGGGCTCGATCAGCTCGTGTACCAGTTCGACGGTCAGCGGTGCGTCCGAATCCGCCGCGCCTGCCAGCGCCCTGTTCATCAAGTCCGTCGTCGCCATGAGTACAGAAGATAGTCCGGCGAGCGGTGTCAGACCGGCCGGACAGATTCGGGAACACCCGGGAAATCCGCACCGGCACTCGCCTCGGCATGGGTCTCGAGTGAGGCGAGCTCCCGCCGGTAGGACTCGCGCAGCCGTCCGACGGCCTCGCGTCCCAGCGGAATACGAAGGGGAGCCGAGTCGGCCTCGACCAGGTCACGGATGATTCGCGCCGCGCGGTGAGGATCACCTTCCTGTCGTCCGTTCGCGGCGAGCATGTCGGTTCTCATCGCGCCGAGAGCGTCGGCGTACGCATCTGTGGACGCAGCGCGCTCGAGTACGTCGGCACTGTTGAAACCGGTCCGAAAGCGACTCGGCTCGACGATCAGAACTCGAATCCCGAACGGTGCGACCTCGCCGGCCAGTGCCTCCGACCAACCCTCCAGTGCAAATTTTCCAGCCGAGTAGGAACCGGCTCCAGGGAATGAGATGCGGCCGCCCTGGCTACTCATCTGCACGATCGTTCCTGCGCGACGCGCACGCATTCCCGGCAGTACGGCCCTGGTCAGGGCGGCGGGTCCGACGACATGCTGTTCGAGCATGTCGCGCAGTCGTGCGTCGTCGATTTCCTCGGCCGCACCGATCTGCCCGACGCCGCCGTTGTTGACGAGTACGTCGACCCGTCCGAATCGATCGATCGCCCTCTCGACGACGGTCGGCGCGGACTCGGTGTCTCGTACGTCGAAAGCTATGGGCAGTAGCGACTTCGGGTACTCGGCCATCAGGTCGCCGAGTCGTTCGGGGCGTCGCATGGCCGCGACGACGGTGTCGCCCGCTTCCAGGGCCGCTACGGTGAGCGCCCGTCCCAACCCGGACGATGCTCCGGTGACGAGCCAGGTACGTGGTGAATCGGTCCGTTGTGCTGCAGATGTCATGAAACGCACGCTAGGGGTTCGAGCGCACTCGAACGCAAACTCCTCAGACGCTGCCCTCGTACCCGTGTTGCCGCCATGCCTCGTACATCGTCACCGCCGCTGCGTTGGCGAGGTTGAGCGATCGACGGCCGGGAATCATCGGTATGCGAAGGCGGTCGCTCACGTGCGGGTCGTCGAGGACCTCGTCGGGGAGTCCTGTGGGTTCCGGTCCGAAGAGGAGAACATCGCCGGGCTCGTACGCAACGTCGGCGTACGAGCGTGTGGCGTGGGCGGTGTAGGCGAACACTCGCGTCGGTGCCAGAGCCGACCAGGCCGACTGCAGGTCTCGGTGCACGGTGACGGACGCCAGATCGTGGTAGTCCAAGCCGGCCCGTTTGAGCTTCGGCTCGGACATGTCGAAGCCGAGCGGACCCACCAGGTGCAGCTCGCATCCGGTGCCGGCGACCAGGCGAATTGCATTGCCGGTGTTCTGGGGGATTCGGGGCTCGAAGAACATCAGTCGAAACACCCGGTTCACTCTGCCACCACGAACCGGGGAAGTATGGGGCAGGTGGACGACGAGCAGATCATCGGTGAAGATTTTTCCGACACTCGATTGGACGGGCAGGAGTGGAACGGCAGGCAATTCGTCCGGTGCACCTTCCGCGATGCCGACATGAGTGGAGTGCGAACCGAGTCGGTCGTGTTCACCGAATGCGATTTCACCGGCACCGACCTGACCGAATCGATCCACACGAATTCTGCATTTCGATCGTGCACCTTCACTCGGACGAACTTGCAGCACAGCACATTTCGTCACTCGACCATGATGGGTTCGGTGTTCGTGGACAGTCGGATGCGGCCCGCGACCTACGACGAGGTCGATTTCACTCTCGCGGCGTTGGGGAACGTCGACCTGCGCGGTCTCGACCTCACGGGGTGTCGGATGCGGGAGGCGAACCTGGTGTCTGCAGATTTTCGGAAAGCAACAGTGCGCTCGGTCGACTTCGCTGGAGCCCGCACCGTCGACGCCAAGTTCGACGAGGCCGACCTGCGCGGAGCCGTCGCCGATCCGTCCCTGTGGGTGAGCGCGAGTGTGCGGGGTGCCAAGATCGAGCTGATGCAGGCCGTGGCATACGCCGGAGCGCACGGTCTCGTCGTGGAGGGTTGACGCGGTCTTCGGACCGGCGCGGCGCGGTCGACCTCGAGCCTGGAACAATGGCCGGGTGACTGCAACGATTCTCGATGGCAAAGCGACCCGTGACGAGATATTCGTCGATCTCACCGCCCGCGTGGCAGCGCTCCGTGAGAAAGGCATAACCCCAGGACTGGCTACTGTCCTGGTGGGAGACGACCCGGGTTCTGCGGCGTACGTCCGAGGCAAGCACAACGACTGCGCCAAGGTCGGGATCACCTCGATTCGTCGCGATCTGCCCGCGGACATCACCCAGTCGGATCTCGAAGCAGTGATCGACGAACTCAACGCCAACCCCGAGTGCACCGGATACATCGTGCAGCTGCCGCTGCCGAAGCATCTCGACGAGAATGCTGCTCTGGAGCGGATCGATCCGGACAAGGACGCCGACGGCCTACATCCGATCAACCTGGGCCGTTTGGTGCTCGGTAAGGACGCTGCGCTGCCGTGTACCCCTCGCGGGATCGTGCACCTGCTGCGTCGTTACGACGTGGCCCTCGACGGTGCGCACGCGGTGGTCATCGGCCGCGGCGTCACGGTCGGTCGGCCTATCGGGCTGTTGCTCACGAGACGGTCGGAGAACGCCACGGTGACGTTGTGCCACACAGGAACTCGCGATCTTGCCGCCGAGGTCTCCCGCGCCGACATCGTCGTTGCCGCCGCCGGAGTTCCGGGATTGATCACCGCGGACATGGTCAAGCCCGGTGCTGCCGTCCTCGATGTCGGTGTGACCCGCACCGAGGACGGATTACGCGGGGACGTCGCCGACGGTGTTGCCGAGGTAGCAGGTTTCCTCTCGCCCAACCCCGGTGGTGTCGGACCTCTGACGCGAGCCTTCCTGCTCACCAACGTCGTCGAGCGCGCCGAGCGCACCGCAGCTGAGAGCTGAGCGATCCGAGGATGAACGCCGCCGAGGATTCGCGAGCTGAATCCGACCATGGGATTCGTGCAGCGGTAGCACGTAACCTACCGATCGTTGCGGTGTCGGTCGTCGTGCTTGCCGCGCTCGTTCTGGTGCTGGCGGATCGCTGGCGGCGCGGCGCGTTCATCTTCGGATGTGCGGCGCTACTGGCCGCGGTGCTGCGATTGTGCCTGCCCGAATCTCGGGTCGGAACCCTGAGCGTGCGCAGTCGCGGATTCGACGTGCTCGCGTTGGGCTGCGTCGGCGGAGCGATCGTGTTCTTGTCGCTGTCGATCGACCCACTGGGCACCGACTGATACCAGGAGCGGACCCTGGGGGAGCGACCGGACCAGGGCCCGTCGGTGTCAGCGGCGTCCGAGGCGAGCGAGTTCCATCGTCTCGGCGAGCAGTTTCGCCACCGAGTCGGCTTCGGTGAGGAAGCCGTCGTGACCGTCGCGAGATTGGATCACTTCGAGTCCGCGGCACTGGGGGAGTTCGCGAGCGATCTCCTTCTGCAAGCGCAGTGGATACAGACGATCCGAATCGACGCCGCCGACGATGGTCGGAACCGGTACCGACGCAAGAGCTTCGGCTACACCGCCGCGGCCACGACCCACATCGTGACGGTTCATTGCCTCGGTGAGTAGGACATATGTCGCCGCGTCGAATCGATTGACCAGCTTTGCGGCCTGGTGCTCGAGGTAGCTCTGCACCGAGTAGCGACCGCCGGCCCACGGATCCTCGTCATTCTGCGCAGAGTTGCCGAACCGAATGTCGAGTTCGCTCTCGGTGCGATACGTCAGATGCGCGATGCGTCGTGCGATACCCAGTCCGGCCGTCGGAGATGTTCCGGTGGCGTGGTAGTTGCCGCCGAGCCAACCCGGATCCGCCTTGATCGCGGCGATCTGCGTTGTCTGCGTGCCGATCTGGTCGGCTGTTGCCCTGGCTCCGACTGCCAGAATCAGTGCCGCTGCCACTCGATCGGGGCGACTGACGATCCATTCGAGGGTGCGCATGCCGCCCATCGAACCGCCGACGACTGCGGCGAAGCGGTCGATGCCCAGGGCGTCGGCGACGGCTGCCTCGGCCGCGACCTGGTCGCGGATGGAGATCTCGGGGAACGTCGAACCGTACGGTGTGCCGTCGGGCGAGATGCTGCTCGGTCCGGTGGTGCCGCCGCACCCGCCGAGCACGTTGGTTGCCACTACGCACCACTCGTCGGTGTCGATAGGGCACCCGGGTCCGACCATTCCGTTCCACCAACCGGGCAGCGCATGATCTGCATCCGGCGGACCGGACACATGCGAATCGCCCGTCAGGGCGTGTTCGACGAGCACGACATTGCTGCGGTCGGTGGCGAGTTCGCCCCACCGCTGCACCGCCACGGTGACCTGGGGGATGCGAGCGCCGTTCTCGAGATCGAGACCGCCGATGTCGATGGTGCCCAGCCGCCCGTCCGGAGACGGAAGAACCGCCTCCGGACGAACGCCTGTGTCGCAGCTGTGACTCAAGATGCCGCCGCGCTGAAGCCGACCTCGAGATCGGCGATGATGTCGTCGATTCCTTCGATTCCCACGGCGAGACGAACCAGGCCCGGCGTCACGCCCGATGCCAACTGCTCGTCGGGAGTCAGCTGGGAATGGGTGGTGGACGCGGGATGGATGACGAGTGAGCGCACGTCTCCGATGTTAGCGACGTGACTGTGCAGTGTGAGCGCGTTGACGAACTTCTTGCCCGCGTCCACTCCGCCCTTCAACTCGAATGCGACGATCGCACCCTGCCCCTTGGGCAACAACTCCTGGCCGCGTCGGTACCACGGCGACGATTCGAGTCCGGCATAGTTGATCGAGACGACGTCGTCGCGGCCGGCGAGGAACTCCGCCACCTTCTGTGCGTTCGCCACGTGCCGCTCGATTCGGAGGCTCAACGTCTCGATACCTTGGCTGATGAGGAAGGCGTTGAACGGGGAGACCGCCGCACCGATGTCACGCAGCAACTGCACGCGTGCTTTCAATGCGAATGCAGGCGCGCCGAGATCGGCGAAGACCACACCGTGGTAGCTCGGATCCGCGGTGGTGAAGTTGGGGTGACGGCCCTGCGTCCAATCGAAGGTGCCACCGTCGACGATGACGCCCGCGATCGCCGTGCCGTGCCCGCCCAGGTACTTGGTCGCCGAATGCACGACGATGTCGGCACCGTGCTTCAACGGCTGCAGCAGGTACGGCGTCGCCACCGTGTTGTCCACGATCAACGGGATGCCGTTCTCGTGGGCCACCGCCGAGATGCCGGGGATATCGAGAATGTCGTTCTTCGGGTTGGAGATCGATTCGCCGTAGAACGCCTTGGTCGACGGCGTGATCGCGGCTCGCCACTGCTCGAGATCATCGGGATCGTCGACGAACGAGACGGTGATGCCCAGCTTGGGGAGCGTGTAGTGGAAGAGGTTGTACGTACCGCCGTACAGCCGCGGGCTCGAGACGATGTGGTCGCCTGCCTCCGCAAGATTGAGAATCGCGAACGTCTCGGCCGCCTGACCCGACGCGAGCAACAGTGCCGCGACGCCACCCTCGAGAGCGGCGATGCGCTGCTCCACGACGTCCTGGGTGGGGTTGATGATGCGGGTGTAGATGTTGCCCGGCTCTGCGAGTCCGAACAATGCGGCCGCGTGATCGGTGTTGTCGAACGTGTACGAGGTGGTCTGGTAGATCGGCAATGCGCGGGCGTTGGTAGCGCCGTCCGGGGTCTGACCCGAGTGGATCTGCTTGGTCTCGAAACTCCAGTTGGCCGCCGGGTCGGTGAACGGATCCTCGGTGGGTGCTCCGGTGGCGTCGACGATGTCGGGGGTCGAATCGGTCATGGCTGGTGATACTCCGTTTTCTGAGACGAGTCTGTCTAAGACGAATCGAATGTCGAATGATGCTCGAGAAGTCGAGCGTTACGGGGCGTATCGGTACAGCAACACATGAGAGAACCTCCTGACAGGCCTCGGCCCCAGGAGGCCGAAGATTCAGTGGGTCCGCTGCCTGCGGACCCGCGCTTGTCGATTCGGCACTCGGCGTGCCGAATCGGCCCGGTCGTTCACCCGGGGCACCCCACCGCGGTTGGAGGGTTGCCGGCCAGCAAGCCGGGGCTCGATGCTGGCACTCATGACCTGGCGAAGATCTTAGCGGGTGCGGACGTGTCGCAGGAACAAGGGCTCGGTGCGGCGGCCGGTGGGACTCGAGCAGATGCTCGGGTGAGGACAATCACCGCGCTGCGACTCGAAAACAGGTTGCCCGAGGGAAGACAATGGTCGGGTTGGCTGTTCTCTTACTCGGTTGCGCTCTGCTGAATCGATTCGGCCGGCCGCCGTTCCTGTTGCTCGATTCCCCGATCGAAACGAAGGTAGTACCGCTGTGACTGTCACCGATTCCGCTCTTTCCCGAGTCAGCGCTGTGCGCGGCAAGGTCTCGAGTGGTCTGAGTGTCAGTCATCGACCGCACTCGACCCGTCGCAGGCTCGCCATGTTGGCCCTGTCCATCGGCGGCTTCGGCATCGGCACCACGGAATTCGCGTCGATGGGATTGCTGCCGGACATCGCCACCACGATGGGGATCTCCGAGCCCTCCGCGGGCCACATGATCTCTGCCTACGCGCTCGGCGTGGTGGTCGGTGCGCCCACCATCGCTGCCCTGGCCGCGCGCGTTCCTCGGCGGATGTTGCTGCTGGTGTTGATGGTCGCCTTCACTCTGGGCAACCTCGGAACGGTGTTCGCACCCAGTTTCAACGAGCTCGTCGCCTCGCGATTCGTCGCGGGCCTGCCGCACGGTGCGTACTTCGGAGTGGCCGCCCTGGTGGCTGCCCATCTCGCCGAACCAGGTAAACGAGCCAAGGCCGTCGCGATGGTGATGATGGGTCTCTCGGTCGCCAACGTCGTCGGCGTACCGGTGGCAACCTGGATCGGGCAGGCGCTGGGTTGGCGCAGTGCGTTCGCTCTCGTGGCGGTCATCGGTGCCCTCACCGTCGCCGCGCTCGCTGTGTGGATGCCGCGACTCGACGCCATGCCGACCACCAGCCCCATCACCGAGCTCGGTGCACTGCGCCGCAGCCAGGTGTGGATGACCCTGTTCGTGGGCATCGTCGGATTCGGTGGCATGTTCGCGGTGTACACCTACATCGCGTCGACGTTGACCGATGTCGCCGGTCTCGCTCGCGCGCTCGTTCCGGTCGCCCTGATGATCTACGGACTCGGAATGGTCGCCGGCAACTACGCCGGTGGCTGGTTGGCAGACCGGTACCAGCTCAAGGGCACCTTCGTCGGGCTGGCCGCGACTGCAGTGTTCCTGGCGCTGTTCGTGGCAGCGGCACACAATCCGATCACTGCTCTGCTACTGGTGTTTCTGATCGGCGCATCCGGCTCCTCGGTGGTTCCCGGTCTGCAGACGAGGTTGATGGACGTGGCCGAGGACGCCCAGACGCTGGCCGCATCGCTGAACCACGCCGCATTCAACCTGGCAAACGCCATCGGTGCGGCAGTCGGTGGTGCCGTGATCGCCGCCGGCTTCGGCTACACGGCACCCGCCGCTGTCGGCTCCGGCCTGGCGGTGGCCGGTCTCGGTGTGCTGGCCACCGCCATGTGGATGGACAAGCGCGCGGCCGCACAGTAGGCGACCAGCACCTGTCAGCTGGTGATCGTCGCTGCCGTTCCGCCGAGTGCTTCGGTCAGCGCTGGGGTCAGCTTGTCGATGACGTACGGCAGGCTCAGCACGCTGGTGAAGTAGATCGCACCGGCCGTCACCCCGTCGGTGAAGACCAGGTTGCCGTCCTGCACCGGCTCCAGTGCGTTGTACACCGCTTCTTTCTCCAACTGGGCGCGGTCGCCGGGTCCTTCGGTTCCCCAGATCAACACGTCGGCGACGTTGAGTACAGACAGGTTCTCCAGCGGAATACTGGCCTGGGCGCTACCGTCGGCCGGAACGTACGCGTCGATGTCGTCGGGGATCGCGAAGCCGAGCTTGGTGAGAAAGTCTGTGCTAAGTCCGTCCTGGTACGCAATCGCCTTGCCCTCGTAGAATGCGTTCTGCAAGAAAATCGCCTTCTTGCCGGCGAACTCCGGGTGTGCGGCAGCGGCGTCCGCGAACTTCTGGTTCACTCCGTCGATCAACGCATCGACCTCGGTCTTCTGGCCCAGTGCGCGTCCGATCTTCTCGGCCTGGACGTCCCAGGGCTCGAAGTAGGCGGTCGATGCGTCGGACTGCGCGAGCGTCGGTGCGATGTCGCTGAGCGTGTCGTAGGTGTCCGCCGTCAGGCCGGCATTGGTGGCGATGATCAGATCGGGTTCGAGTGCGGCAATCTTCTCCGTCTCGAATCCATCGTCGTTCGAGAGCACTTCTGGTTGCGCGTCGCCGAGCGCTGCCTGCGCCCAGGGCCAGGTTGCGTACGGCTGATCGCCGTACCACTCCGTGACGCCGACGGGTATGACGCCGAGCGCCAGCACGGTGTCCTGCTCGGTGTACCCCGCCACGACGATGCGAGTGGGTTCCTCGGGAACGACGGTCTCACCGAACGCGTGCTCGATCGTGACCGGAAATGCGGACGAGTTGGACGAGGAGCCCGTGTCCGTCCCTCCGGCAGGCGACGCCTCGTCACTCGAGTTCGAGCAAGCACTGAGCAATCCTGCGGTGGTCAGCGCTATCGCGCACACCGCAAGAGTCGTACGTAGTGGTCGGAAGTGCATCGAGACGCCTTTCGGAAGGGTTGGCTAACAAACGGAAGGATAGCCGACCCTAAATCGGACGTGTGGCCGAGTTCGGGATCGACCCGACGGTCCGGCTCGAACCTTCACCGAACCTCCACATTTCCCGACGGACTCCTCCATCTGCGCCCTCTAGGGTCAGTTCTCATGAGCCGCACAGTTCTCGTCGTGGACGACGAGCCCACGATCTCCGAGGCCGTAGCGGCGCGACTCCGCGGCGAGGGGTACCAGGTCGTCACCGCAGCCGACGGCCCCGCCGCTGTCGAGGCCTGTGCGCGATTCGATCCCGACCTCGTGGTTCTCGACCTGATGCTGCCCGGTTTCGACGGGCTCGAGGTGTGCCGCCGCATTCAAGCGTCTCGGCCGGTGCCGGTGTTGATGCTGACGGCCAAGTCCGACGAGACCGACATGCTCGTCGGCCTGGGCGTCGGCGCGGACGACTATCTGGGCAAGCCGTTCAGCATGCGGGAGTTGGTCGCTCGCGTGCACGCGCTGATTCGCCGCGCCGAGCGATCGGCGACCGCCGAGCCCCACTCGGTTCGCATCGGCGACCTGCAGATCGATCACCGTGAACGTCGCGTGTCCAACGAATCCGGCGACATCCATTTGACCAGAACGGAATTCGACATCCTGGCTTATCTCGCTGCTCGTCCTCGTACCGCGGTCTCGCGAGAGACCCTGCTGTCGCAATTGTGGGGCTGGGACGATTCCGCGAGCAGCCGAACCGTCGACTCTCATGTGAAAGCATTGCGCCGCAAACTCGGTGGCGATCTCATTCGAACGGTGCACGGCGTCGGGTATGCCGTGGAGTCGCCGCGATGACGCGCATGCTGCCGCGCCCGCTTGATCCCTTGCGCTCGTTCAAGCTCAAGGTCTCGTTCGTCGTGGGCACTGTGTTGGTGTTGGCCAGTGTCGTCTTCTGGATCGGGGCGGGCTGGCAATTTCGCTACACACTGCTCGCGGCGCTCGTGGTCTCCTTGGCCGCAACACAATTCGTCGCTCACGGAATGACGTCGCCGCTGCGCGAGATGACCTCGGCGGCCAAGGCGATGGCGCGTGGCGACTACTCGAAACGCGTGCGGGCCACCTCGCGGGACGAGGTGGGAGAGCTCGCCACCGCATTCAACACCATGGCAGACGATCTGGAAGCCGCAGAGAAGTATCGCCGTGAACTGATCGGCAACGTCTCGCACGAGTTGAAGACGCCCATCGCTGCCCTGCAAGCCGTGCTCGAGAACATGGTCGACGGGGTGACCGACGCGAATCCCGCAACACTGTCGGTGGCGCTGAGCCAGACCGAGAGACTCGGCGATCTGGTCAGTGAACTGCTCGACCTGTCGCGGGTGGAGGGAGGTGTTCTCACCATTGCCCCGGAGGAGTTCGCGGTGCGGCAATTCCTCGAGGATGCGACCTCCGTTCACCGTGAACGAGTGTCGATCGTCGTCTCGCCCGCCGATTCGACCGTCGTGGCCGACCGATCTCGCATGACCCAGGTGATCACCAACCTCGTCGACAACGCCGTGCGGCATTCGCCCTCTTCGAGCACCGTGACGCTGCGGGCCCATCGAATCGTCGGAGCGTATGCATTCGACGTCATCGACCAGGGCCCCGGTATTGCGCTCGCCGATCGCCACGCGGTGTTCGATCGATTCACTCGCGGCGGATCCACCGACGGCGGAACAGGTCTCGGCCTCGGCATCGCCCGCTGGGCCACCGAACTGCACGGTGGAACCATCGAAGTTCTCGACCGCGAATTCGGCTGCCACATCAGAGTGGCCATCCCCGAGCACTGACTTTCTCGATCCATCCGAACCGCGACTGCTCGTCTCCGGACTACAGCCGCCGACCTTCCATGCCCGAAACACAGAAAAAGGGACGAGCCATGAGCACGATCGACATTCCGATTCATCCGAGAACGAAGCACGGGCGCTTTCCCTGGGGGCCGCGCACCTGGCCGGTGCTGCGGTATTCGCAGCCCCCTCGTGCGGCGCTCATCGGGTCGGCTCTTGCTGGACTGATCGGTGCAGTGACGTTGGTGGACAACACGTTCGGTGTGCTGATCGCTGCCGTGACCTTCGTGGTCGTTGTACTCGCAGCACGCAACGGCAGGCTATCGCGGTGGGAATGGGCCGGCGTGGCAGGAGTGCTGGCACTGGCGAGTGTGTCTGCACTGCGAGCGGCCGAGTGGATCGTGACGATGTCGACGACGCTTGCCATCGTGGTCGCAGTGGTGGTGCTCTCCCGTGCCTGGACGTGGACGGGAATCGCACTCGGCGCTCTCCTGCCGTTGTTTCTGCCGGTGCGAGTGGCTCGGTGGACCCGACGCGGAGCCGGTTCGATCGACCTGGAGGGGCCGCGGCCGGTGCGGATCGGCATGGTGGCCGTCGTGACCGTTGCGCTCTGCGTCGTGTTCGCGGCGTTGTTCGGTGCGGCCGACAAGCGGTTCGCGGATGCACTGGGCGCGGTGACGCCCGAGTTCGACGCCGCATCGATCGTCGGACGCACCCTCGTTTTCCTGCTCACCGCAGCGGGTGCGCTGGCCGTGTCGTACGTTGCACTGCACCCGCCTCGGTTCGATCGCCTCGCACCGTCGCCGCGTCGAACACTGCAGTTGTGGGAGTGGATGGTTCCCCTGGGGGCGGTGGTCGCGCTGTTCGTCGTGTTCGTCGGATTCCAGGTGCCGACGCTGTTCGGCGGCCAGGGGCACGTTCTGACCACCGAGGGTCTGACCAACGCCGAGTACGCGCGGCAGGGCTTCTGGCAGTTGCTCGCGGTGACGGTGCTGACTTTGCTCGTCATCGCGGTCACCGTGACCAAGGCCGAGCGCATCGCCCGACGCGACCGTATTGCGTTGCGTGCCCTGTTGGGCGCGCTCTGTGTCTTGTCGATGGTGATCGTGGCGTCGGCCCTGCATCGAATGTCGTTGTACGAGGAGCAGTACGGGTACACCACTCTGAGGTTGTTCGTCACGGCTGTCGAGTGGTGGCTGGGATCGGTGTTCGTGCTCCTGCTCGCCGCTGGTGTGCGGATGTCGGGTCGCTGGATTCCACGAGCAGTGGGCGCCGGGGCGGTACTCACCGTGCTCGCATTGGCGGCCCTGAATCCCGATGCATACATCGCGCGTCACAACGTGGAGCGATTCGAGCAGACCGGGCGTATCGATGTCGGCTACCTGAGTGGGTTGTCGTCCGACGCCGACGCGGAGCTCGATCGATTGCCTGATTTCACGCGAGCGTGTGTGCACGGCCGCGGCCTGGCGCGAGTGGGCAACACATGGCAACAGTGCACAGACCCGTCGGTATCTGTACCCTGAGCAACGACTCGGATCAGCGGCACACCAGGGAGGTGGGGGATGGGATACCAGAACTTCGTCGTCACCTCGCTGCTTCTTCTGTCGCTGCTGCTGACGACGCCGGCCGGAACAGCGGACGTTGCACTCGTTCTCGTTGCCGCACTGGCGGTCTTGATGGTGCTCGCGCACCGTGTCGATGTACTGACGCTCCTACGCCGGCTGCCGAACGTCGGACCCACTGCCGAGGAACGTCATCTACGAGGTGCGTTCCGACGTCAACACCGCCCGGATGCCCCGGGCCGTCCACAGCCACGAGCACCCGGTGCTCCGGTGGGGGCACTGTAGCTCGAAAGTTCCCCCACGCCTTCGCAATCCATTGTCCGCGAGGCTGTCACAAGGAACCGAAGATGCTCGGATTTCGATCACACGCATGTCGCTTGGCTGTTCGACGCCACGCAATCACACTCGTCGGCATCCTCTCCGTCCTGCTCGTCGTCTTCACCGTTGTCGATGCGCAACCCGCCGCCCAGATCGCGATGTTCGGTGCGTTGGTGGCCGCATCGCTGCTGACATTCGGCGCGCCGGTCGATCCTGGGGTGGTCGCACCACGGTCGACGTGCGCCGGAGCTGCGGACGGCCGACGTCTTCGAGGATCCTTCCGTAGGCAGGAGCACCCCGATACTCCCGGCCGCCCCATGCCGAGAGCGCCCGGTTCGGTCTTTCGACCGGACCGGTGGCTCGTATTCTGCTGAGTCACTGCGAGATCCGGTCGAGACGCCTTCCGACCGACTTTCTCTCACAGTGAGGTGCTCCACCATGCTCGATTTCGTCTACTATCCCGTCTCCGCAGTCCTCTGGTTCTGGCACCGAGTCTTCGGCTTCGTCCTCGGACCCGACAACGGCTTCGCCTGGGCATTGGCGGTGATCTTTCTCGTCTTCACTCTGCGAGCGGTGTTGATCAAGCCGTTCGTCAGCCAAATTCGTTCCCAGCTCCTCATGAAGCAGCTGAAGCCCCAGCTCGAGGCCATCCGGAAGAAGCACTCCGGGGACCGGGCTCGACTGGCCACCGAAACGCGGAAGCTGCAGCAGGAACACGGATTCAATCCCTTGATGGGATGTCTGCCTCTGCTTGCGCAGGGCCCAGTCTTCATCGGTTTGCTCCACGTGCTGCGCTCGTTCAACCGAACCGGTACCGGATTCGGGCACCTCGGTATGACGGCGCAGGAGAATGCGAATACCGCGAACTACGTCTTCAGTGCCGCCGATGTGCAGTCCTTTCTCGACGCACGGCTCTTCGGTGCGCCGATCTCCGCTGCCATCAACAGCTCTCGGGACGTGCTCGAAGCGTTCGGTCCGTTCGGGGGAGTGCCGTCGATCTGGAGCATCGCGTTCGTTGCGGTCCCGTTGATGATCGTCGCCGCGGTTGCCACCCACCTGAACTCCCGGGCATCGATTGCCCGCCAGGATGCAGCGGCAGCTGCCAATCCGCAGACGGCGATCATGAACAAGCTCACCCTCTGGGTGTTCCCGGCCGGTGTGCTCGTCGGCGGCCCGGTGTTGCCGGTCGCGGTGCTGCTGTACTGGGTCAGCAACAACATCTGGACGTATGCCCAACAGCACGTCGTCTACCGGCGGATCGACCGTGAACCGACAGTGGTGCCGGAGGTGACATCGGTGGTCACCGCTCCGAAGCCCGGGGCCAAGCCCAGGCGTCGGTAACGGGCCAGTGCCGCCGACAGAAGGCGACCTGCAGTCTGTCGGTGGTCTCCGCTACCGTCGTCGGCGTGCCGATCACAATTTCCACAGTCAACGTCAACGGAATACGCGCTGCTGTTCGCAAGGGCATGCTGCCGTGGTTGGAGGCCACCGATGCCGACGTCATCTGCCTGCAGGAGACTCGGGCCAACGACGGGGAACTGACCAAGGCGCTGGCTCCGGCTCTCGATGCGGGGTGGCACCTTGCGTCGGCCGAACCGTCGGCGAAGGGACGCAACGGCGTGGCGTTGCTGTCCAAGGCAGCGCCCGACGCGATTCGCACCGGCATCGGCGCTGCCGAGTTCGCCGACGCCGGTCGTTACATCGAAGGCGATTTCGGAGATGTCACCGTGGCGAGCCTGTACCTGCCGTCGGGCGAGGTGGGTACCGACCGCCAGGACGAGAAGGAACGCTTCATGGCCGCGTTCGCGAAGTACCTGAGCAAGTCGGCCAAGGCAGCGAAGACCGCCGACCGGGACGTGGTGGTGTGCGGCGACTGGAACATCGCCCATACCGAGGCCGACTTGAAGGCGTGGAAGACGAACCGCAAGAACTCGGGGTTCTTGCCGGAGGAACGTGAGTGGGTGTCGCGGTTGCTCGCCGAGAAGGCACCGTGGACCGATGTCGTCCGGGCGTTGCACCCGGAGGTCGAGGGTCCGTACAGCTGGTGGTCGTATCGCGGGAAGGCGTTCGACAACGACGCCGGTTGGCGCATCGACTACCAATTGGCCACGAGTGATCTGGCCGAGCGCGCCAAGGAAGCGATCACCGAGCGCGCCGAGGCCTACGACCAGCGATGGTCGGATCACGCACCGGTGACAGTGCGCTACCGCTAGAGCGGAGCCTGCGGAGTGACCCGTGTTGGCTAGGCGAGACCCAGGTGTCGATCGGTTCGTGAAAAGATTGCACCATGTCTTCTCCCGACTCCATCGACACTCCGCAGGGTCCGCGTCGGCGGGTGCTCTCCGGCATTCAACCGACGGCCGATTCGTTCCATCTCGGCAATTACCTGGGTGCGGTGCGGAACTGGGTGGAGTTGCAGGACGAGTTCGACGCGTTCTACTTCATCCCGGACCTGCATGCCATCACTGTTCCGCAGGATCCCAAGGAGTTGCGTCGTCGCACCAGAGTGGCCGCGGCGCAGTTGCTCGCGGTAGGTATCGATCCGGAGAAGTCGACGCTGTTCGTACAGAGTCAGGTGCCCGAGCACGCGCAGTTGGCGTGGGTCCTCAATTGCATCACCGGGTTCGGTGAAGCAGCGCGGATGACGCAGTTCAAGGACAAGTCTGCCAAGCAGGGGCGCGATCACACCAGCGTCGGTCTGTTCACCTATCCGATTCTGCAAGCCGCCGACATCCTGCTCTACCGTCCGAATCTGGTTCCGGTAGGCGAGGATCAGCGTCAACATCTCGAGTTGACTCGTGATCTGGCGCAGCGCTTCAACTCGAGGTTCAAGAAGACATTCGTCGTTCCCGACGCACACATCATCAAGGGCACCGCGAAGATATTCGACCTGCAGGATCCCACCGCGAAGATGAGTAAGTCCTCGTCGAATCCGGCGGGCATCGTCAACATCCTCGACGATCCGAAGGTGTCTGCGAAGAAGATTCGCTCGGCGGTGACGGACAACGAACGCGACATCGTGTTCGATACGGAGAACAAGGCCGGGGTCAGTAATCTGCTGGTCATCCAGTCTGCTCTCTCGGGTACGAGCATCGAGGATCTCGTGGCCGGCTACGCGGGCAAGGGATACGGAGACCTCAAGTCCGATACCGCCGAGGTACTGACCGAGTTCGTCGTTCCGCTGCGTGAGCGGATGGACGGGTTCATGGCCGACGTCGCCGAACTCGATCGCATCCTCGCGGCTGGGGCGGATCGAGCCAGAGAAGTGGCGAGTCGAACGCTCGCTCAGGTGTACGACCGGGTGGGTTTCCTGCCTCCCGGCGCATAGCATTTACGACACACCGGGTTTCGTTGCGCAGCGATGCGGCAACACCATCCGACAGCGGCCGACGACAGCGAGAAGGTGAGCGCGATGCCCGATTTCAAGGCCATGCTCGACGACCGGCGCGCCCGGTGGCCCTGGCTCGATCACACCGTCGTTGCGGCGCAGCGTTATCAAGGTCAGAAGGGTGACTACTACGCGGCCGGTATGACGTATTTCAGTGTGCTGGCGTTGTTTCCGCTGCTGATGGTCGCGTTTGCGGTCGCCGGCTTCGTGCTCGTGAACCAGCCCGAGTGGCTTGCCGAGATCCAGTCGCAGATCGCGGAGAACGTGCCGGGGAGCTTCGGCGAAACGATCAGTTCTCTGATCGAGACGGCCATCGAATCGCGCACGAGTGTCGGCATCATCGGTTTGCTCGGTGCCTTGTACGCCGGTCTCGGATGGATCGCCAACCTTCGTGAAGCGCTGACCGCCATGTGGGAGAGCCAGCACGAGCAGGGTGGCTTTCTGGCGACCAAGGCCAAGGACTTCGCTGCGTTGCTGGGGCTCGGGACCGCATTGGTTCTTTCGCTCGCCCTCTCGGCTCTGGCCGGCGGCGGCGTCATGCGCAGCATCCTCGAATGGGCGAATCTCGACTCCGTACCGGGAGTGGGAATTGCACTGCGCATATTCTCGGTGCTCCTCGCGCTGGCGGGCACCTGGGCCCTGTTCACTTGGGTGATCTCGCGCCTGCCGCGCGAACCGGTGTCGTGGCGTAGTGCAGCCAAGGGTGCTCTGCTGGCCGCAATCGGGTTCGAGATCTTCAAGCAGCTCGGTGCCCTCTATCTGGCGTCGGTGACCAGCGGTCCTGCAGGCGTCGTCTTCGGACCCATCATCGGTCTGTTGGTGTTCGTGTTCACGACTTCACGACTGGTGCTGTTCTCCACGTCGTTCGCTGCCACGACTCGTGAAAGCCTCGCCGAAGCCCACGTTCCGGCACCGGAACCGGCAGTGATCAACACGAGGGTCGAGGTCAGTGAAGGTCCTGGCGTGACCGGCGGGTTGGCGCTGGTGGGTGCGGGTGTTCTCGCCGCGGTCGGAGTCGCGGGACTGCGTAACCGGCGCCGCTGAATGCCTCGCGACGGCGCACGACCGAAGGTCTGATCAGCGGTTGCGGGAAAGTCTGCGCGCGCCCCACAGCAAGCCGATCACCACGATCGCACCGATGACACCGATCGAGATACGGACAACGGTGTCACCCTGGGCCTGCATCTCGGACTGGCGGGAGCCAGACCCCGATGCAGTCGCGGGTGGCTGAGCGAGAGTCGGCGTGGCCTCGCTCGCTCGTGTGCTGGTCACCGCCGCCGTCGACTGCGGTTCGACGAGATCACCGACGGTGTCGTTCGGATCCATGGCGAACCCGTAGTCCAGCAGCCGCGCCGCCTGCTCCCACGGACGTATCGGCAGCACATCGCCCTTCATGATCGTCACGACGAGCCGTCGGCCATTGCGTTCGGCCCCGGCGACGAAGGTCTGGCGGGCGTCATCGGTGTATCCGGTTTTTCCTCCGAGGGCACCCTCGTAGTTGTAGAGCAGCTGGTTGTCGTTGGAGAGTGCGAAACCGGGTCTGTCCTGATCTTCTGGGATCGCAGGATCTTTCGGGTAGCCCGGAAACTGCACGGTCTCCGTCGAAATCAGTTGGGCGAACGTCGGATTGCGCATCGCCTCGCGGAAGATCAGAGCAAGATCGTAGGCGGAACTCGCCATCCCGGGCCCATCGAGACCCGACGGCGTGGCCGTGCGCGTGTCGAGTGCGCCCAGTTCTGCCGCCTTGGCATTCATCTTGTCCACGGTGGCGGCATCCCCGCCCAGTTGAGTCGACAACGCGTGCGCCGCATCGTTTCCCGATGCCATCACCAAACCCTGCATCAATTGCAGATTGGTGTAGACGCCGTTCTTGCCGATGCCGACGGCGCTGCCCTCGGCTTCGGCATCCTCGGCGGTTGCGGTGATCTGTGTGCTCGGATTCAGCTCGTCCAGTGCGACAAGGGCCAGCAGGGTCTTGATCGTGCTGGCAGGTCGGTACCGTCCGTGTGGATCCTTGGCCGCAAGAACCGCCCCCGAGTCCATGTCCGCCACCACGAACCCGGTCGCGGAAATATCCGCCGGTAGTGGGGGAGCACCGTCCGGCAACACCACTCCGCACTCGGCGAGGCGATCGCCGCCGACCGCGTCGGCTGGGATCGGAAGTGGTTGCGGGGCAGTGCTTCCAGGGGCCGGTACCTCCGACAGGTCGATCGCCGGGGGAGGTGACGCGGCGTACGGGCAGCTGTCTGTGTCCGGCGTCGTGAACGGCGGTGTCGTCGTCGGAACCGGCGGTTCGGCGGCCGGCTGTGCCAGGGCAGGTCCGGCACCGATTCCGACGAGCGCAATCGATACAGCACACACAGCCGCAAAACTTCTGATCCTTTTCATCGCGAATCACCATAGGCGTTCCGCAGTCGGTCGACGCCGCGACTCACCGGCGAAGCGCTCTCGCGCGTCCGGTGGCGGTTCGGCGCCACTGTCCATCGCTGAATCGGCCGGCCCCGCTGATGGGTAGGCGTCCGCCGCCAGTATGAGAACTCGCTCATGTTGTGCTCCTTCGCTTCTCACGTTCGACAGCGATCGTTGAGTCATCACCGAAAAGGTGGCCTACAGAACTCGGATTCAAGGAGCAGCCATGAGAATGCCAGGAAAGTTCGTGATCGTCGGTGCAGCAGCCGTTGTACTCACCCTCGGAAGCGTCGGCGCACTCGCGATCGCCGACGACGACCCCACCCAGCAGCGTCCGTCCTCGATCTCGGTGGAACAGCGGCTGCCTGTGGCCGATCCGGCTCCAGTCCAGCCGGCGGCCCCAGCGCAGCAGCCGACACCCACACAGATCCCGGACGACCGCTTCGACGATGAGTGGGACGACCGTGACGACGACTGGGACGACCGCAACGACTGGGACGACCGCAACGACTGGGACGATCTGAACGACGACCTGGACGACCGTGACGACTGGGACGATCTGGACGACGACGATCCGGACAACGACGACCTGGACGACGACAACGACGACTGAGACTCTGGAGTGGCGTCGGCACCGGCCGACGCCACTTATGTCTCGGACAGTCGGTATCCCATTCCGCGGACGGTCTCGATTCGTGCGGCACCGAATTTCGCCCGAAGATAGCGGACGTAGACGTCGACGACATTGGAGCCCGGGTCGAAGTCGTAGCCCCACACCTGCGACAGGAGTTGCTCTCGCGAAAGGACCTGGCCGGGGTGGCGCATGAAGGTCTCGGCCAAGGCGAACTCACGGGCCGACAGGTCGACGGTTCGGTCTCCCACGACAGCTCGCCGGGTGCGCAGGTCGAGGGTGAGATCGGCGACCGTGAGCTGCGTGGTGTCGACGGTTCGTTTGGTGCCCAAGCGAACTCGGATACGGGCGAGCAGTTCCTCGAAGCGAAACGGCTTGGCCATGTAGTCGTCGGCACCGGTTTCGAGACCGGACACCACGTCCTGAACGCTGTCGCGGGCAGTCAACACGATGACCGGTATCTCGCACTGCTCTCCGCGGAGGCGGTGCAGGACCTCGAAGCCGTCCATGATCGGCAGACCGATGTCGAGCACCACCAGATCGAAGTCGCCGCTGCGGGCGTGTTCGTAGGCGGACCTGCCGTCGGATACCGTCGTCGTGCTGAATCCACTCGCTCTCAGCCCCTTGTGAACGAACGAGGCGATGCGGGGTTCGTCTTCGGCGATCAGGATGCGGGCCATGGTCGGTCCTTCTGCGGGGCAACGGAATCGATCAGTGGAATGGTGATAGTGAACGTGGCACCGTGGCCCGGTGCGCTGCCGACACTCACCCGTCCGCGGTGGGCTCGAGCAATTGCGGTGACGATGGACAATCCGAGCCCGGCCCCTTCGGTGCGTCTGGTTCCGTTGCGACCGCGGGCGAAGCGCTCGAAGATCCGTTCCTGCTCGTCGCGCTCGATCCCCGGGCCCGAGTCGGTGACCCAGAACCGGATGTCACCGTCGGACAGTTGCGATCCGATGCCGACGCGACTGCCGGGCATCGTGTGGTGAGTTGCGTTGTCCGCCAACGCCAGCAGAGCTTGAGTCAGGCGTTGTGCGTCGAGCGGAGCGTGGACGGTTGCGCTCGCCTCCAGCACCCATTCCCGGTCGGCGAGAGTGGTCACCTTGTCGAACACGCTTCGAGTGAGCGCATCGACATCGGTGACCACAGGCGTGACGAAGCTCGTCTGGTCGGCCCGGGTGAGCAGCAACAGGTCGGCGACGAGTCGGTTCATCCGGTCCAGTTCGTCGTCGACGAGCGCGACGGTGTCGCGAACATCGGCGGCGTCGCCGTGGTCGAGCACATCGAGATGACCGCGGACGATGGTGATGGGAGTGCGGAGTTCGTGGCCGGCGTCGTCGAGGAATCGGCGTTGACTCGCCGCGCCGGACTCGATTCGGTCGAGCATCGAGTTCAGTGTGTCGACCAGGGCTCCGATGTCGTCGCCTCGACCCGTCGTTCTCGCGTCGGTGATCCGACCGGACAGGTCGGTTTCGTTGATCGTTCTGGCGGTGGCGGTGATGTGTCTGATCGGGGACAGGATGCGACCCGCAACGAACCATGCGCCGATCGCCGCGAGAACCGAGGTGACGCCGCCGACGACGAGCATCAAGGTTGCGGTCTCGTCTGCCGAGGCACGTTCCTGATCGGCGAAGTAGGCGGCAACCACCACACCCGGCACCGGGTCGCCCGCCAATGAGACCGGCACAGCGAGGTACAGCACTTCGCCTGCCGCGCTCGAATAAGAGCCTTCGACCGGCGCGGTGACAGAGCCGACCTCAGCGGTGAAGCCGCCATCGTCGGACAGTGGTACCGGTGCCTGCTGCCTGCTCTGTACCGCGAATCGTCCGTCCACGTACCCCAGGAACTTCTCGTTGGGGCGAGCGAGGTTGTAGGTGATCACCACTCGGAGCACATCGTTGATGCCGTCGAACGGTTCGCCGGTTCCGGGATCGACGCCCGCATCGGTGAGGGTGGTGAACTCGGCGATCTCGGTGCGCAGCGATTCGCGCATGCGGTTGTCGGTCGCGCGGATCATCAGCAGCCAGGTGGTGACGGTGACGGCCGCCAGCGACACCAGCACGAGCAGCAGTACCCACGAGAAGATGCGGCTGCGGGCGCTCGTCGGGCGCAGTGCGTGCAGTCGGGTCCGCATCACGTGGTCGGTCTCGCAGTGGGGTCAGTCGTCGTCATCGTCATCCCAGTCGTCGTCGAAGTCATCGTCCCAGTCCGCGGGCGGCAATGGCGGCGGGGGCACGAATCCGTCCGGTGCCACCGGCTGCGGAACCACGGCGGTGGGAGCGGGATTCCCCGTCCCCGGTGCAGGGGTAACGGGTTGCGGGGTACCCGGGGCGGATTGCGCGGGTGCGGCGGGTGCGACGATGGGTGCGGGCAACGGGGTCTGCTCGCCCGTGGATCGCGTCGTCAGCAAGGCCGTGACGAGAACGGCGAGCGTGAGCAGTCCGAGGGCCGAGACGATGATGGTTCGCACACAACCGAGTCTGACGACGGCGGATTGTGGCTACGTGAATCGGAGATGAGAGTTCTCTCATGTGGTCCGAGGTCCGGTGGTGCGCACACCGGTTGTGTTGCCTGACGAATAATCGTCGAAGATGCGTGACGAGTACCAATCGTTTCTTACAGTGATCAGGTCGGCGGCTCGGATTCGTCGGTGTTCGAGAGCCGGTTGTTGGAAAGGGAAGTGCAATGAGGTTTCGGCAAAGGCGCGGGCAGATCGCGGTCGTCGCGGTCTGTGCGGTCGCGGCACTGACTGTCGCTGCCTGTTCGAGCACCGGTGGTGCTCCTCGATCGTCCGACGACGGAAACAATGCGGGCGTAGCCGACACGCCGGCGGCGACGATAGCGATGATCACGCACGAGGTTCCCGGCGACACCTTCTGGGATCTGGTGCGCAAGGGTGCCGAAGCCGCGGCAGCGAAGGACAACATCGAGCTGCGCTACTCCGCAGATCCCGAAGCGCCCAATCAGGCCAACCTCGTCCAGAGTGCGATCGATTCCAAGGTCGACGGCATCGCGGTCACGCTGGCCAAGCCCGACGCGATGGCCCCCGCCGTCGAGACGGCCACTGCCGCGGGCATTCCCGTGGTCGCGTTCAATTCCGGCTACGACTCCTGGAAGGACATGGGAGTCGGCCAGTACTTCGGTCAGGACGAGACCATCGCCGGCCAGGCGGCAGGAGCGCGTCTCACCACCGACGGTGCTCGAAAGACACTGTGCATCATCCAGGAGCAGGGTGCAGTGTCGCTCGAGGCTCGCTGCGCAGGCGTCAGGCAGGGCTTCACCGGAGGCACCACCGAGATCCTGAACGTCAACAGCAAGGACATGCCGTCCGTGGAGTCGACCATCACGGCCAAGCTGCAGCAGGATCCGACGATCGATCACATCATCGCCCTCGCCGCTCCGATCGCATTGACAGCTGTGCAGTCCACGGTCAACGCGGGCAGCGATGCCACGGTTGTCACGTTCGACACCAATGCCGCCTTGGTCGATGCGATCGAGTCCGGCGATGTGGCGTGGGCGATCGATCAGCAGCCGTACCTGCAGGGCTACCTGGCGATCGACTCGCTGTGGCTCTACCTCAACAACGGCAACACGATCGGCGGCGGCACCCCGGTGCTGACCGGACCCGCGTTCATCGATTCGACCAACATCGACGCGGTCGCCGAGTACGCGCGTAACGGCACACGCTGAGTGCATCGCCTCGGCGCGGAAGGAACATCATGCCCACACAGGCCGATCCGGCTCTGTCGAAACACACCGTGATCACGGACGAGCGCGTTACGAAGCAAAAGCCGTTGCAGCGCTTGCTGATCCGTCCGGAGGTCGGCGCCCTGTTCGGCGCGGTCGCCATCTTCGTCTTCTTCTGCATCGTGGCACCACCGTTTCGATCGCCCGAGGCTCTCGCGACCGTGCTGTATGCGTCTTCGACCATCGGCATCATGGCGATCGGGGTGTCGTTGTTGATGATCGGCGGCGAGTTCGACCTCTCCACCGGTGTTGCAGTGACCTTCTCGTCCATCATGGCGTCGATGTTGGCCTACAACCTGCATCTGAACGTGTGGGCCGGCTCTGCGTTGGCACTGCTCTTGGCGCTGTCGGTCGGCGTGTTCAACGGCTACCTGGTGATGCGGACCAAAATCCCGTCGTTCCTGATCACGCTGGCGTCGTTCTTGATGCTCACCGGCATCAATCTCGCCGTCACCAAACTCGTCACCGGACAGGTTGCCACCCCGTCGATCTCGGATATGGAGGGATTCGATTCGGCCAAAGCTGTGTTCTCGTCTTCGTTCTCGGTATTCGGAGTGTCGATCCGAATCACCGTCGTGTGGTGGATCGTGTTGACACTGGCGGCAACCTGGGTGTTGATGAGAACTCGTACCGGTAACTGGATTTTCGCCGTCGGCGGCAATCAGGAATCGGCGCGAGCCGTCGGGGTGCCGGTCACGAGGGTCAAGATCGGCTTGTTCATGTTCGTCGGCTTCTGCGCCTGGTTCGTCGGCATGCATCTGCTGTTCGCCTTCGACACCGTGCAGTCCGGTCAGGGCGTCGGCAACGAGTTTCTCTACATCATCGCCGCAGTCATCGGAGGGTGCTTGCTCACCGGCGGATACGGAACAGCCGTCGGCGCATTCATCGGCGCATTCATCTTCGGCATGACCAATCAGGGCATCGTCTATGCCGGGTGGAACCCCGACTGGTTCAAGTTCTTTCTCGGCGCGATGCTGCTGTTCGCCGTGATCGCCAACAACTCATTCCGCAACTTCGCGGCGAAAAGGTAATCGATGACTTACTCCGCGAACACGCCCCTCATCGAACTTCGGAACGTGGGCAAGAGTTACGGCAACGTCACTGCGTTGCAGGGAATCGATATGCGTGTCGGTGCCGGTGAGGTCACGTGCGTTCTGGGCGACAACGGTGCAGGCAAGTCCACCTTGATCAAGATCATGGCCGGCCTACATCAGCAGTCCGAGGGTCAGTTGCTCGTCGACGGCGAACCAGCGACCTTCGGATCGCCGAAAGACGCCCTGGACAAGGGGATTGCCACCGTCTATCAGGACCTCGCGGTGGTATCCCTGATGCCGGTGTGGCGCAACTTCTTTCTCGGTCAGGAGTTGCGTCGTGGCAAGGTCCTGAAATCACTCGACATCCACGCAATGCGCGCGACGACCATCGAGGAACTTCGCAAGATCGGCATCGATCTGCCCGACGTCGATGCTCCGATCGGCTCTCTCTCCGGTGGACAGCGACAGTGCGTGGCCATCGCCCGCGCCATCTTCTTCGGTGCGCGTGTGCTCATCCTCGACGAGCCGACGGCCGCGCTGGGCGTCAAGCAGTCGGGCATGGTTCTGCGTTACGTCTCTGCGGCCCGAGAGCAAGGCTTCGGCGTAGTCTTCATCACCCACAATCCACACCACGCGTACCTGGTCGGAAATCATTTCGTTCTGCTCAACCGTGGTCGCCAGACGCTCGACTGTGCTTACGACGACATCTCACTCGACGACCTCACCAGGGAAATGGCGGGCGGCGACGAACTGGCGACCCTCACCGACGAACTGCGCCGCTGACCTCTGACCGCTGCTTCGCATGAGTGAGAAGCGGGTGTGGCGGGTAGAAGATCGGTAGCGGTGCCCGACGGAGGCACCAGACGAAGGAGCCGAACATGAGTGAGCACGAGCCCCTCGGACCACTGTCGCCCGATTTTCTCGAATCCGATTTCTACGGATATCAGGGGATGCTCGACGACAACGAGATCGAGGTGGTACTGCGCGCCCGTCGGTTCCTGCAGGAGGAGGTCGCGCCGAGGGCGAACGAATTCTGGGAGAAGGCGAGCTCGCCGGTACATCTGTTGCCGCTGATCGCCGAGCTCGAGATCGCCGGTCTCGGTTACGAGTTCGACGATCGAAAGGCCTCGCGCAAGCTGCTCACGGGATGGCTGGAGATGGAGTTCGCACGAATCGATCCGTCCACGGGAACGATGTTCAGCGTGCACAGTTCGCTGGCGATGAGCAGTATCTCGATTCTCGGCTCCGAGGAGCAGCGCGCGCGGTGGTTGCCCGCCATGCGCCGGATGGAGACCATCGGCGCCTTCGGCCTGTCCGAGCCGCACGGCGGATCCGACGTCGCGGGCGGGCTGGAAACGACAGCCCGCCTCGAAGGCGATCACTGGGTCCTCAACGGTAGTAAGCGCTGGATCGGCAACGCCACCTTCGCAGACCTGACCATCGTCTTCGCCAAGGACGAGGCCGACGGCGAGGTCAAGGGCTTTGTGGTCGAAAAGCACTTCGAGGGATTCCGGGCCGAGAAGATCGAGGGCAAGTACTCGCTCCGCGCGGTGGAGAACGCGGACGTACATCTCGAGAACTGCCGAGTTCCGGTCGCCAACAAGCTCGCCGACGCCAACTCCTTCGCCGATACCGCGAAGGTGCTCCGCTTGACCCGTGGGGGAGTGGCGTTCCAGGCGGTGGGCGTCATGATGGGTGCATACGAGCGGGCAGTCGCGTACGCGCGTGAACGCGAGCAGTTCGGTTCTCCGATCGCCTCGTTCCAGCTGATCGCCGATCTCATTGCACGGATGACCGCCAACATCACCGCCTCGCTCGGTATGGCGATTCGTGTTTCGCAGCTGCAGGACAACGGCGTCCACTACGACGAGCATGCAGCGCTCGCGAAGACGTTCTGTACGACGCGGCTGCGCGAAGTGGTCAGTTGGGCCCGAGAGATCATGGGCGGCAACGGAATTCTGATCGAGCATGACGTCATCAGGTTCTTCGCCGATGCCGAGGCGCTGTACTCCTACGAGGGCACAGCGCAGATCAACAACCTGATCGTCGGCCGTGGTGTGACGGGCTTCAGCGCGTTCGTCTGACCCTGGAAACGGCAAGCGCCCCTTCGCATGTGCGAAGGGGCGCTTGCCGTCGGTCGATGTGCCTGTTAGCGAGCGAAGAGCAACGCGCGCTTGACTTCCTGAATCGCCTTGGTCACCTGGATGCCGCGGGGGCATGCGTCGGTGCAGTTGAAGGTGGTGCGGCAACGCCACACACCCTCGACGTCGTTGAGGATGTCCAGACGTTCGGTTGCACCCTCGTCACGGCTGTCGAAGATGAACCGGTGTGCATTGACGATCGCGGCAGGGCCGAAGTAGCTGCCGTCGCTCCAGAACACGGGGCACGAGGTCGTGCAGCACGCGCACAGGATGCACTTGGTGGTGTCGTCGAACCGGGCGCGGTCCGCGGCGGACTGGATCCGCTCACGAGTCGGCTCGTTACCGGTCGTCATCAGGAACGGCTTCACGGCGCGGAACGCGTCGAAGAACGGCTCCATGTCGACGATGAGGTCCTTCTCCACCGGCAAGCCCTTGATGGGCTCGATGGTGATGTTGAGCGTCTTCGACGAGTCCTTGGGGAGCATGTCGCGCATCAGCACCTTGCAGGCGAGACGGTTGACGCCGTTGATGCGCATCGCATCGCTGCCGCACACACCGTGTGCGCACGAACGCCGGAACGTCAGTGTGCCGTCCAGGTAGCCCTTGACGTACAGCAGCAGGTTGAGCAGACGGTCGGTTTCCAGGGTGGGCACCTGGAAGGTGTCCCATCGCTGTCCGTCTCCGCTTTCGGGGTTGAAGCGCGCGATCTTGAGGTTCACCATCACTGCGCCTTCGGGCACGGGTGGCAGATCGGACTCGGACTTCTTGTCCAGGGTAGGTGCGCTCATATCAGTACTTCCGCTCCATCGGCTCGTAGCGGGTTTGGATTACCGGCTTGTAATCCAGGCGAATCTCGGTGAGCAGACCTTCGCCCTCTTTGTAGGCCATGGTGTGCTTCATGTACTCGGCGTCGTTGCGCTCGGGGTAATCCTCGCGGGCGTGACCGCCACGAGATTCCTTGCGGTTGAGAGCTCCGACGACCGTGACCTCGGCCATTTCGAGAAGGAAGCCGAGCTCGATGGCTTCGAGCAGGTCGCTGTTGTAGCGCTTGCCCTTGTCCTCGACGGTGATCTTGTTGTACCGCTCCTTGAGGGCGCGGACATCCTTGAGCGCCGTCTCGAGTCGCTCCTCGGTACGGAACACCGAAGCGTTGTTGTCCATCGACTGCTGCATCTCGGTACGGATGTCGGCTGCGCGCTCGTGACCGTGGTCCGACAGGATGAGCTCGAGCCAGTCCTGCACCATCTTGGCCGGCTCCTCCGGGAGCGGAGTGAAGTCGACGGAGTTGGCGTACTCGGCCGCGGCGATGCCGGCACGACGTCCGAAGACGTTGATGTCGAGCAACGAGTTGGTGCCGAGGCGGTTGGCTCCGTGTACGGAGACGCAGGCGCATTCACCGGCGGCGTACAGACCGGGAACGATGTCGGTGTTGTTGCGCAGAACCTCACCGTGGATCTTGGTGGGGATACCGCCCATGACGTAGTGGCACGTCGGGTAGACGGGCACCGGCTCCTTGACGGGGTCGACGCCGAGGTACGTGCGCGAGAACTCCATGATGTCGGGGAGCTTCTCGTCGAGTACTTCCTCGGGGATGTGCGTGACGTCGATGTAGACGTAGTCCTTGTTGGGGCCACCGCCGCGTCCTTCGAGTACCTCGAGCACCATCGAGCGAGCAACGATGTCGCGGGGCGCGAGGTCCTTGATGGTCGGTGCGTAGCGCTCCATGAAGCGCTCACCCGACTCGTTGCGAAGGATGCCGCCCTCGCCTCGGACCGCCTCGGAGATGAGGATGCCCAGGCCTGCGAGACCTGTCGGGTGGAACTGGTGGAACTCCATGTCCTCCAAGGGAAGACCCTTGCGGAACACGATGCTCATGCCGTCACCGGTGAGGGTGTGGGCGTTGGACGTGGTCTTGTAGATCCGGCCCGAACCGCCCGTGGCGAAGATGATCGACTTCGCGTGGAAGATGTGCAGCTCGCCGGTGGAGAGCTCGTAGGCGATGATGCCGGTTGCGACGGGGCCGTCGTCGGTTTCGGTCAGGCACAGATCCAGCGCATAGAACTCGTTGTAGAACTCGACGTCGTGCTTGACGCAGTTCTGGTAGAGCGTCTGCAGAATCATGTGGCCGGTGCGGTCGGCTGCGTAGCACGCACGACGAACCGGTGCCTTGCCGTGGTCGCGGGTGTGGCCGCCGAAGCGACGCTGATCGATCTTGCCCTCGGGCGTCCGGTTGAACGGAAGACCCATCTTCTCGAGGTCGAGAACGGCGTCGATTGCTTCCTTCGCCATGATCTCCACGGCGTCCTGGTCGGCGAGGTAGTCGCCACCCTTGACGGTGTCGAACGTGTGCCATTCCCAGTTGTCTTCCTCCACGTTCGCCAGAGCTGCGCACATGCCGCCCTGGGCTGCACCGGTGTGCGAACGAGTGGGGTAGAGCTTGGTCAGTACGGCGGTGCGAGCGCGGGGTCCGGCTTCGATCGCAGCACGCATACCGGCACCGCCTGCGCCGACGATCAGTACGTCGTAACGATGTTCCTGCATGTAAGCGTCAGTGTCCTTAGCTCGCCGAGATGTTGGGATCGAACGTGAAGATGACGTAGGTGCCGACGCCCATGATCAGGATCATCGACAGCACCAGCAACGTGGTCAGCCAGAATCGCGTCGAATCCTTGCGGGAGTAGTCCGCGATGATCGTGCGCAGGCCGTTGCCGCCGTGGAGCTGAGCGAGCCACAGCATCGTCAGGTCCCAGAACTGCCAGAACGGGCTGGCCCAGCGACCGGCCACGAAGGCGAAGTTGATGCGGTGCACACCGTCGTCGAGCATCAGCATGATGAACATGTGTCCCAGCACCAGCACGACGAGTGCCAGGCCCGAGAAGCGCATGAACAGCCACGCGTAGAGCTCGAAGTTGCCCTTGCTCTGCCGACGCGGTGAACGGGGGTTGGCCAAGCTGGCCGGACGGTCGTAGTTCGTGCCGAGGACCTTCGCCTCGGGACCCTGCGTCGACATCAGTGACCACCCGCCGTGAACATGTTGTAGAAGATTCGTCCCGCGCCGGGGATCATGACGACGAGCCAGACGACTGCGATGATCCACAGCATCGGCTTCTGGTACTGCGGTCCCTTGGACCAGAAATCGACCAGCATGACCCGGATGCCGTTCAGCGCGTGATACAGCACTGCGGCAACGAGGCCGAGTTCCATCAGGCCGACGAGCGGAGTCTTGTAGGTCTCGATGATGGCGTCGTACGTTTCGGGGTTGACCCGAACCATCGCCGTGTCGAGGACGTGGACGAACAAGAAGAAGAACGTCAACACGCCAGTGATGCGGTGCAGAACCCAGGACCACATGCCCGGGTCCCCGCGGTACAGAGACCGCTTGCGCTCCTTGACCGGAGCGACTTCCGTCGTGCTACTCATCGAGTGCAATGCCTCCAACGTCGTTGGTGGACGCTTCGAGCCCGGTGGCCGGTCTTGTCCTGGCTCGATTTGTCGCGATTCGGCCCTAGTGCTGGTTGTACTAGCCGCTTACTCGAAACTGTAAACCCATTCGAAACACGGAACTAATTCGACTCGAGGTTCGTACGGTGCCGAAATTCGGTGTTAGGTTTGCCTTCCCAATTCACAATCCAACTTCGGGGCAGATCTCTGCATCAATTCAGACGGCGTGATTGGATGGGTAACCATGGACGAAATCGACTGGAATACGTTGCGCGACAATGCTCATGAGGCAATGCGACATGCCTACGCCCCGTACTCGAACTTTCCGGTCGGTGCGGCCGCTCTGGTGGACGACAATCGAATAGTCACCGGGTGCAATGTGGAAAATGTCTCATACGGTTTGGGGCTCTGCGCCGAATGCGGGTTGGTCTCGAACCTGCACTCGAGCGGCGGCGGCATACTCGTGGCGTTCTCCTGCTGCGATTCTCGGCGTGAGATCCTGATGCCGTGCGGGCGATGCCGGCAGTTGCTGTTCGAGTTCGGCGGCCCGGATCTGCTCGTCGACACCACCTCGGGACCGCGTCGACTGGCAGAGTTGCTCCCGGATGCATTCGGACCCGACAACCTCGACGAAGGACGCGTGAACAACCATGCCTGACGCCGTATCGATCATCAGCGCCAAGCGCGACGGTCGCGTTCTCGACGACGAGCAGATCGAGTGGGTGATTGCCGAGTTCACTCGCGGAACCGTCGCGCCGGAACAGATGTCGGCACTGGCGATGGCAATTCTGTTGCGCGGATTGTCCCGTCGGGAACTGAGTACGTGGACCGGCGCGATGATCGCCTCGGGCACACGCATGGATTTCTCGGCACTGCCGCTACCCACCGTCGACAAGCACTCGACCGGCGGTGTCGGAGACAAGATCACGCTGCCGTTGGCTCCCCTCGTCGCTGCGTGCGGGGCAGCGGTGCCGCAACTGTCGGGGCGCGGCCTTGGACACACCGGCGGAACGCTCGACAAGCTCGAGTCCATCCCCGGGTGGCGAGCCGACCTCAGCGGCGAGGAGATGCAGCGCATTCTGGCCGATCCGTTGGTGGGTGCGGTCGTCTGCGCCGCCGGTGCCGATCTGGCTCCGGCCGACAAGAAGCTCTACGCGTTGCGCGACGTGACCGGAACCGTCGAGTCGATTCCGCTGATCGCCAGCTCGATCATGAGCAAGAAGATCGCCGAGGGCACCGGCGCACTCGTATTGGACGTGAAGGTCGGCGCCGGCGCGTTCATGAAGAACATCGACGATGCGCGCGAACTCGCGACCGCGATGGTCGAGCTCGGAACCGATGCGGGTGTGCGCACTCTGGCGGTGCTGACGGCGATGGACACCCCGCTCGGGCTCACCGCAGGCAATGCGCTCGAAGTGCAGGAGTCGGTCGAGGTGCTCGCCGGAGGCGGCCCGACCGACATCGTGGAGCTGACGATCACGCTGGCACGCACCATGCTCGCCGCGGCCGGGATCGAGGGCACCGATCCGGCCGACAAGCTCGCCGACGGGTCCGCCATGGACCGGTGGAAGACGATGATCGCGGCACAGGGCGGCGATCCCGACGCCGCGCTGCCCGTCGCCCGGGAGAGCCAGGAATTCACTGCGACACAGGACGGCGTCGTCACCGGGTTGGACGCGATGGGCGTCGGACTCGCTGCGTGGCGGCTGGGGGCAGGCCGAGAACGTCAGGGTGAGCCGGTGCAGAGCGCGGCCGGTGTGCGGCTGCACGCCAAGCCGGGGGATCGGGTGCGGGCCGGGGATCGGCTCGCAACCCTGTACACCGACACTCCCGAGCGTTTCGAGTACGCGCAGCAAGCACTCGTCGGGAGCTGGGAAATCGGTGCAACGGCTGTCGAGCCGAGCCCTCTCGTCATCGACCGCATCGGTCGGTAACGAGCTCGGTCGGTAGCAGTCTCGGTCAGATCAGGTTCCCCGCCTCGGTCAACACGCTGCGCAGAATCTGTTCCATCTCGTCGAACTCCTTCTGACCACAGATGAGTGGCGGAGCCAGCTGCACTACCGGATCGCCCCGATCGTCGGCGCGGCAGTACAGCCCTGCGTCGAACAGAGCCGTGGACAGGAACCCGCGGAGGATGCGTTCTGCTTCGGCATCGCTGAACGTTTCCTTCGTGGCTTTGTCCTTGACCAGTTCGATGCCGTAGAAGAACCCTTCGCCGCGCACGTCCCCGACGATAGGCAGATCGTGCAGTTTCTCGAGCGTCGCGCGAAACGCCGGTGCCTTGTCTGCGACATGCGCGTTGATCCCCTCGCGCTCGAAGATGTCGAGATTGGCCATGGCGACCGCAGCGGAGACGGGGTGGCCGCCGAAGGTGTAGCCGTGGGCGAAGCTGGACGTGCCGTCGTCGAACGGCTCGAACAGTCTGTCGGAGGCGATCATTGCGCCGATCGGGGAGTAGCCCGAGGTCAATCCCTTGGCGCAGGTGATGATGTCGGGAACGTATCCGAAGTCGTTGCAGGCGAACATCGATCCGATCCGTCCGAACGCACAGATCACCTCGTCCGAGACCAGGAGGACGTCGTAGCGGTCGCAGATCTCGCGGACCCGCTCGAAGTATCCGGGCGGGGGAGGGAAGCAACCTCCGGCATTCTGGACCGGCTCGAGGAATACCGCGGCCACCGAATCGGGGCCCTCGAATTCGATGGCCTCGGCGATCCGATCCGCAGCCCAGATTCCGAACGCCTTCGGGTCGGTATCCAGGGGAGCGGGAGCGCGGTAGATGTTGGTGTTCGGGACTCGGAACGCGCCCGGCGTCAACGGCTCGAAAGGCTCTTTGAGCGCGGGGATTCCGGTGATCGCGAGCGCACCCTGTGGGGTGCCGTGATAGGCGATGGCCCGCGAGATCACCTTGTGCTTGCCGGGCTTGCCGACCTTCTTGAAGTACTGCTTGGCCAGCTTCCACGCGCTCTCGACGGCCTCGCCGCCACCGGTGGTGAAGAAGACCCGGTTCAGGTCGCCGGGGGCGTAGCCGGCGAGGCGCTCGGCAAGTTCGATGGCTTGTTCGGTGACGTACGACCACAGCGGGAAGAAGGCCAATTCCTTTGCCTGCTTGGCCGCCGCCTCGGCCAATTCCTCGCGGCCGTGCCCCACCTGAACCACGAACAGGCCCGACAGTCCGTCGATGTAACTCTTGCCGTTCGAGTCCCAGATGGTCGAACCTTCGCCGCGGGTGATGATCGGAGGTGTGACCCCGGCACCGTGGCGGGTGAAGTGGCCCCACAGGTGCTTGGCTGCGGAGGCGTCGAGTTCGGCTGTCGTTCGTGTCATCGTGTTCCCCAATTGTATTGCTGCTTGACGAGTTTGAGATAGACCAGGGTCTCGGTACTGGTGACACCGTCCAGACTGCGGATCTGCTTGTTGAGAATCTGCAGAAGCTGTTCGTCGTCCTCGCACACCACTTCCACGACGACGTCGAACGACCCTGCGGTCAGGACGACGTAGTCGATCGCGTCGATGGCCGACAGTTCCTCGGACAGCGCATAACTGTCTCCGGTGCACTTGATGCCGATCATGGCCTGCCGTTTGAATCCGACCTGTACCGGATCGGTCACCGCGACGATCTGCATGACGCCGGAGTCCGTCAGCCGCTGAACACGTTGGCGGACAGCAGCTTCCGAGAGACCGACTGCTTTGCCGATCGCGGCGTACGAGCGTCGCCCGTCCTCCTGGAGTTGTTCGATGATCGCCTTGGAGACGTCGTCGAGTGCGATGGGTGGCTGCTCGGGCATGCGTCGATCTTGTCATTGTCGCGGTGGTGAACACAACCCTTCGACGATGAAATGCGTATCAATTGTCGATTCGGACGACAGAATCAGTTGTCACGAGGCGTGAAATGGAGAGAATCAGTAGCTTCGGCGGTACTGTGCAGGTATGGCGAACATTCCTGGTTGTTGGATCGACGGACGCGCGATGGACGGTAGTGGTCAGCGATATGCCGTCGACGATCCCGCAACGGGGTCGGTCTTGGCCGAGGTCGGGCTGGCGACGGCAGACGACGTCGATTCGGCACTCGCACATGCTCGGTCGGCATTTTCGGAATGGTCCGGCGCAACGCCCGCTGAGCGCAGCGCGGTCCTGACGGAGTTGGCTCGGCTGGTTGCCGCCGATGCCGAGAACTTCGCGGCCGAGGAAGTGGCGCAGACGGGCAAGACCGTGCGGCTGGCAACGGAGTTCGACGTGCCGGGCAGCATCGACAACATCGAATTCTTCGCCGGAGCGGCACGGCACCTCGACGGCAAGGCCACTGCGGAGTACTCGGGCGAGCACACCTCGTCGATTCGCCGCGACGCCGTCGGAGTCGTCGGGTCGATCACCCCGTGGAACTATCCGATGCAGATGGCGGTGTGGAAGGCGATTCCGGCTCTCGCGGCCGGGTGCGCCATCGTGCTCAAGCCCAGCGAACTCACTCCGCTGACCACACTGCGTCTGGCGCGCTTGGCCACCGAGGCGGGAGTTCCCGACGGCGTGTTCAACGTCGTCACCGGAACCGGAGAAGATGCCGGGGTCGCGTTGTCCTCGCACGAGGGCCTCGATCTGATGACCTTCACCGGTTCGACCCCCGTCGGCAGGCGAGTCATGGCGCAGGCCGCCGTTCACGGCACTCGGGTGCAGCTCGAACTGGGCGGCAAGGCACCGCTGGTGGTGTTCGACGACGCGGATCTCGATGCCGCCATTCACGGTGCCGTCGCCGGATCTCTGATCAACGGCGGCCAGGACTGCACGGCGGCCACCCGCGCCATCGTCGCCGAATCCCTCTACGACGACTTCGTTGCTGGAGTGGCCGAGTTGATGGGACGCGTCGTGATGGGACACCCGACCGATCCGGCTACCGACATGGGTTCGTTGATCTCGATCGCTCATCGCGATCGTGTTGCGGCCATGGTGAATCGAGCTCGCGACACCGGAGCCAGGATCGTCACCGGTGGCCGCATTCCTGAGGGCAGGGGTGCGTTCTACCCACCGACATTGGTCGCCGATGTCGGCGAGCAGGACGAAATCTATCGCGACGAGGTGTTCGGCCCGGTGCTCACGGTGTCCAAGCATCATGGCGACGACGATGCGATCCGGCGCGCCAACGACACTGCGTTCGGACTCGCCGCCTCCGCGTGGACCCGAGACGTGTACCGCGCAGGACGAGCGACGCGCGAGATCGCGGCCGGCTGTGTGTGGATCAACGATCACATTCCGATCATCAGCGAGATGCCACACGGAGGATTCGGAGCTTCGGGCTTCGGCAAGGACATGTCGAGCTATTCGCTGGACGAGTACCTCACCGTCAAACACGTCATGACCGACATCACCGGTGTGGCTCGAAAGGCTTGGCATCGAACGGTGTTCGCGTCGGCCGATCCCGAAGCACAGGAGGACGCCCGATGAGCGCATCATGGGCAACCGAACCCACCGACCGCGGCGTGGCGATGGTGGCGGGCGCGGCACCGGAGTCCTATTGGCTCGACCGTCCCGAACGGCCCGCTCCGCGCAGTCGGCACACCGGCTCTGCAACAGCAGATCTGGTGATAGTCGGCGGCGGATTCACCGGCCTGTGGGCGGCGGTGCATGCGGCAGAGGAGAACCCGAACCGGTCGATCGTGCTGCTCGAAGGCGACCGCATCGCCGAGGGTGCAACCGGTCGCAACGGCGGCTTCTGCGCGGCCAGCCTGACGCACGGACTGAGCAACGGGCTCGACCGGTATGCCGACGAACTCCCCGAGTTGCTGCGGATGGGCACGGAGACGCTCGACGCGATCTGCGCGACTGCGGAGAAGTACGGAATAGACGCCGACATCGAACGCACCGGCGAGCTCGACATCGCCAATTTCGACTGGCAGGTGGACGACCTGCGCGAGCTCGGTGACGAGGGTGCACGCCTGTCGCAGCCGATGGAATACCTCGACGCCGCTGCAGTGCAGTCCAGGATCACCTCACCGATGGCGCGCGGTGCACTGTTCGACCCCGATGTCGCGATGATCGACCCGGCCAAACTGGCCTGGGGCCTGGCCGACGCGGCCGAGTCGCTCGGTGTACACATTCACGAGAACACCCAGGCACTGTCGATCGACAAGTCCGGCAACGGTATTCGGGTGAAGACGGGCTACGGAACCATCGAGGCGGGCAAGGTACTGTTGGCCACCTCGGCATCGAAGTCGTTGCGACGAAAGCTCCGTCACTGGATCGTGCCCGTGTGGGACTACGTCATCATGACCGAGCCGCTGAGTCCGTCTCAGCTCGCCGACATCGGCTGGTCCGGCCGCGAAGGATTGGCCGACTCCGGCAACCGATTCCACTACTTCCGGTTGACGGCGGACGATCGCATCCTGTTCGGCGGGTGGGACGCGCACTACTTCTACGG
Organism: Rhodococcus sp. WWJCD1; assembly: GCF_002258735.1. Lineage (NCBI taxonomy): Bacteria > Bacillati > Actinomycetota > Actinomycetes > Mycobacteriales > Nocardiaceae > Rhodococcus > Rhodococcus sp. WWJCD1. Next base: position 619 of record NZ_NOXY01000003.1, on the reverse strand, counting down.
TAGCGACACCGACCCTCGCCGAACCCAGCATCCCGAAGAGTTCGCATTGCTCGCCGAACACCTGCTGCAGATGTTCCCCGGCCTCGAAGGAATCCGCGCCACCCACGCCTGGGGCGGATCGATCGACACGTGCTCGCGGTTCAGTGCGTTCTGGGATCTCGGCATGAACGGACGGGTGGCGACGGTGGCCGGGTTCACCGGACTCGGCGTCGGCGCGTCCCACTTCGGAGCCCGCACCGCGCTCGACCTACTCGACGGCAAGGACACCGAACGAACGCGACTGAAGATGGTGCGCAGCATGCCGCTGCCGTTTCCGCCCGAGCCCGTCAGATCCCTCGGCATCAACATCACCCGCGCGGCATTCGCCCGAGCCGACCGCAACGGCGGAAAGCGCGGCCTGTGGCTCAAGGGAATGGACGCGCTGGGTCTGGGCTTCGACAGCTGAGGGAGCGGCTGCGCCGCACGTGCGCGGAAACTCGTACTCTGCTACGAAGTTTCGCTCACATGCGGCGAAGCCGCTCTCATATGGAGGTCGGCCTGTCAACGACGGCATGGTGAAGCGGTGGCACGCACCGTCGTGTGTGCCACCGCTTCCTGTCGCCGGGATGGTGATCGATGC
>NZ_NOXY01000017.1:0-1157 GCF_002258735.1 Rhodococcus sp. WWJCD1 | reverse complement strand
GCATCGATCGAACACGTCCTCGTCGTCAAGCGCACCGACTCCGACGTCGCCTGGACTTCACCACGCGACCTGTGGTGGCACGAGACCGTCGCCACGGCGTCGACAGAGCACGAGGCACAGCCGTTCCCGGCCGAGCACCCCCTGTTCATCCTCTACACCTCCGGCACGACGGGTAAGCCCAAGGGCATCATCCACACCTCCGGCGGCTACCTCACGCAGACCTCGTACACCCACCACAACGTCTTCGACCACAAGGCCGGCACCGACGTCTACTGGTGCACCGCCGACATCGGCTGGGTCACCGGGCACTCCTACATCGTCTACGGGCCGCTCTCGAACCGCGCCACCCAGGTCGTCTACGAGGGCACTCCCAATTCGCCCGACGAGCACCGGCATTGGAACGTCATCGAGAAGTACAAGGTCTCGATCTACTACACCTCCCCCACCCTCGTACGCACGTTCATGAAGTGGGGCAAGGAGATTCCCGAAGCCCACGACCTGTCCTCGATCCGCCTGCTCGGCTCCGTCGGCGAGCCCATCAACCCCGAGGCATGGCGCTGGTTCCGCGACGTCGTCGGCGGCGGCACCGCCCCGATCGTCGACACCTGGTGGCAGACCGAGACCGGCGCAATCATGATCTCCCCACTGCCCGGCGTCACCGCCACCAAACCCGGCTCCGCCATGACTCCGCTGCCCGGTATCTCGGCCAAGATCGTCGACGACGACGCCAAGCCCCTGGGCAACGGCGGCAACGGCTACCTCGTCCTCGACGAGCCGTGGCCGGCGATGCTGCGCGGCATCTGGGGCGACATGGACCGCTACAAGGACACCTACTGGTCCCGCTACGCCGAAGAAGGCTGGTACTTCGCCGGCGACGGCGCCAAGTACGACGACGACGGCGCCCTGTGGGTCCTCGGCCGCGTCGACGACGTCATGAACGTCTCCGGCCACCGCATCTCCACCTCCGAAGTGGAATCGGCACTGGTCACCCATCACAGTGTCGCCGAAGCCGCCGTCGTCGGTGCCGCCGACGACACCACCGGACAGGGCATCGTCGCGTTCGTCATCCTGCGGGCCGGCGAGGAGAACACCGGCGATGCGTTGATCGCCGAACTCAAAGCGCAGGTCTCCAAGGAGATCTCACCGATCGCCCGGCC